>CAXBBA010000116.1:0-6481 GCA_963973805.1 uncultured Halieaceae bacterium
ATGCTCAACGACCTGAATCGCTCCATCGAGGATGCGAAGGATCAGGATCTGCTGATCTATGTGCATGGCGCCAAGGTGAATTTCTACAACGCCAATGTGTTCGCGGCGCAGCTTGATCATTTCATGGGGCGGGAGATGACCTCCATCGCGTTCTCCTGGCCGACGCGGCAGAACATTGTCTCCTATGGTATCGGGGCTGATGTGAAGCGGGCGTACCGGGCGGCACCAGCCCTGGCTTCTCTCATCGAAGTACTGGCAGACAAAATCGTCGCCCATCCACGTGGTCCGCTGGAGCGCGGGAGGCCGGGTGGTGACCGCCGCCCTGGAGCAGTTGCACAACCGCTATGTTGGGAGCGGCGCTGATCTTCGCGAACGTTTTCGCCTTGGAACCGTGTACTACGCCGCCGCAGATGTGCCTACGACGGAATTCGTAGAAGCACTGCCGGAGCTCAATGCCCTGGCCAATCGCGTCGTGGTGACCATGTCATCCAGGGATGGGGCCCTGGATATGGCCCGGAGCTTTATGGGCGGCGGCGCGCGCATCGGGCAACGGCAGCAGCAACAAGCGCTGACGGGCGAAGGAAGGGACACGATTCTGGCGGCGGACAGGCTAGAAGTGGTGGATGTATCCCGGGGCTGGGAGGGGCGGGGTTTTGATATCACCGGACACCGCTACTGGATCGATCACCCCTGGGCGAGCAGTGACCTGGTGCTGGCAGTGCGCAGTGACTTTGGACCCGCAGAGCGCGGACTCGTGCCGACGGACGTGGAGATTCTCTGGGCTATTCCCGCTGATTACCCCGCGCGCCTGCGGGCCCTTCTCTCGCAAGAGAATCTGCAGCTGCGCAGGGGCTCCGGGCAGCGGCCGCCCCGCGCGCTCTAAACCACATTTTCTCCACATTTCCTGCACCCTGACTCATTGACCGGGAGTGATACTGGGATCGTTCTCAACGGTTTCAGGAGATTCCCGTGCTACAAGACAAGCACCCTCGCACCTCTTTCATCGCGACCGTGATTGCCGGGGTTTCTTACGAAGAGCATTCGCAGGGGAGCTAGCTATGACAGTCAAACATCTTCTTGCTGGCGTGCTGATCGGGAAATCGGGGCGAGGGGCGGAACCTCTCAAACGGCTTCCCCAGAATCACTATCGCATCAACCATGGCGGTAAGCCCTATTACTTCTGGGGTGGACATTTCTACAGCAATAGCGGCGGGCTGTACGTTTCGATTACCGCTCCCCTGGGCGCGATCATACCGGCGCTGCCCGGAGGATTTATCACGATCGGTACCGGGCCCGATCGCTACTTCTATTACGGTGGAGTCTATTACCGACCCACGGCGAACGGCTACGTCGTCGTGGAGGGACCCCAGCAGACGGAGCAGACGCTGCCCGACGAGGAAGATTCGCGCCGCATCATTATCTATCCCGCAGCAGGGCAGTCCGAAGAGCAGCGGGGCAGGGATCGCTACGAATGCCATCTCTGGGCGGTGCAGGAGACCGGCTTCGATCCAACGCTGGCGGAATCCGATGCGAGTCTGCGGGAAGACTATACCCGCGCCATGGGGGCCTGCCTGGAAGCCCGGGACTACGTTGTGAAGTGAGGATGGACGAGGGGAGGACAGGGATGTGCTCCTCTCGTTTTATCAATTTCTGAGCTGAGCCTGCACATTCACCGGGCAAGCTGGCGGCTATGGTTTGTGGGGAGCACTGAATACCGCCGGCTCAGGTGTTCAGTCCACTTTCCCCCCGGCTCCATGCCGGGGTTTTTTTGTCCGGTCCCTCATAGGATCGACAATTAAAGAGTGAGCCGGGGCACAGTTTTCGCTACGCGGCATGTACTGGACGCGTTGGCCGGGGCAGACTTCAGTCATGTCAACGCGAACCCACAGAAGAAGTCGGCGCAGGTCGAGGCGGCGCCAGAAGCGCCTGGTCATCGGGGCCTTTGCCACGGTGGTGCCAGTGCTCCTGGCACTTGTCTTTGCCTCAGCGTCTGCAGACCCCGGCGCGCTGAAGCGTCGCGTCGCTCAGGTCCTGGCGTCCGGCGACACGCAGGACGAGAGCGGTGATGCCCAGAGCATGGCTGCGGGGAATTCTCGGGGCTCGCGCGGCGAGAACAGTGCCCTGTTTGCCCTCGATGCCTCAGGCTCCGGTATGGACATTCCCGGTGCCGGTGATCTTGCGGCGGAGGCGGGTCCCGGAGAAGGCGCCGGTGCTTACCTGCAGACTCCTCCGGACTGGAGTGGTGTCAGCGGGAATCGGGGAGTCTCCCCGGGTCAGTCTCGCCTGGCGAGGGTTGTTCCCAACGGCGGTGCACCGCGCGCCTCTCGTTTGGCGGGAGCCGCAGGCGCCTTTGGCGCGGCCCCGACGTTCTTTGGCAGCACGGCCTTCGGCCTCGTGGATGACGATCCTTCGGCACGGGATCTGGCAACGTCCTCCGTGTTCGATGCGCAGGAGGGCGTCGCATTTGTGGATCCGGACCTGACGCCCGGTGAAGGATCCGGTGCGGACAACGATCCGGATTTGTCTGGTTTGCCCGAAGACTTTGAACCCTGTCCCCCGGGCGGACTGGTAGTCAGTCCCTGTTATTGGCCCACCGTGGACCCCTGCCCTGAGGGCGGTCTGGTGGTCAGCCCCTGTGTCAACGGCGCGACGCAGCTCGTGTCCACTCCCCGTACCGTAAACCCCCCGGGTAATGGTGGTGGTTTCCGCTTCCAGGCCAACGGCGGTAATGGCGGCAGCACCTCCAACGGAGGTGCCAATGGTGGTGCCAACGGAGGTGCGCCGGCCAATGGCGGTGGCAATGGCGGTCTCAACGGTGGCGGCAACGGCGGTACTTCTACTCCCCCGGGCGATCCCGTGCCTGTGCCGGTGCCCGCCCCCCTTGTCCTGATTGCTCTTGGCCTCGCTGCGCTGCGTTGCCGGCGCTGAGTTCGGGGGGCGTTCAGCCTCCCCAGAGCATTTGATCCACGCAGCGTCTCACGGCCTCGTGGCCGTGCTGTCCCACGGACGTGAAGGCAAAGGCCGTCTGGTAGCCATCCTCCGTGGGCTGCTGGTGCAGCGCGCGGGCGTAGACATCTTCATACTCAGCGGTTGTGGGGGTGGGGGCTATGCCGAAGGTGATTTCTCCCAGCTCCGGCAGCGGGCGCGAAAGGCGCGCGAGCATGCCGCCGTAGCCGAGGTTGAGGATGTGTCCCTGGTGGCGCTGGGGTAAGACGCGCTGGTTTTCGACGGTCTGATACAGCAGGGGCAGATCCACCTGCACTCGCGGAGAGGTGCGCAGTTCCACCAGGGGAACCGACAGGCTCGGAGCGCTGGTGACGGCGCGGAGGCTGTGCAGCCGCACCGCCTTCTTTTGGCCGCGGACGCGAATCTCCCGCGTGTCTTCCACCTCGATCGAGTTCCCCGCGGCGCGATGACAGGCGTCGCTGAGCAGCACTTCTCCCCGCAGGGAAAACTTCTCCATGCGGGCGGCGATGTTCACCGTATCGCCGATCACCGTGTATTCCCGGTAGTGCTGGGAGCCAAAGGTGCCACACATGACTTCTCCGCTATTCACGCCGATGCCGGCGTACAGCGCCGGTAGCTTCTTCTCGTAATTCTCCTCATTCAGCGTTTTCATTGCGCATTGCATGCGCGCAGCGCAGCGCAGGGCATTGAGAACATGCTCTTCGCAGGGCGCGGGGGCGCCGAAGATGGCCATAAGACCGTCGCCGAGGAACTTGTCCACGAAACCGCCGTACTCGTGCACGGCGGCTGCCATTTGTTCAAAGAAGGGTTCGAGCAGGCTCACCAGAGATTTGGGGTCGGTGCTCGCAGCCAGCGCCGTGAAGCCGCGCAGGTCTGCCATAACTATGCTTACCTCCCGCTCCCGCGGGGGATGATGTACCGGCGCCGAGTCGACATAGTCCGCAACCAGTTGGGTGATGGCCGCGTGCTCCCGGGTCGAAAGGCCGGACTCCATCCTGGCGGCGATGGACTCCACAAAGGCGTGGCTGGGCAACGGAGACGGTGATCGGGTCATCGGAGCTTGGTCTTTGTGGCGATACCGAGAGGCGAGCTCTCGTTGACAGGATGGCAACGATTATAGGTTGTCCCCGGCAGATTGAAACCGTGGCGTTAATGCGGTCGCCGGGGAGCAGGTGGCCACGGTCGCCGCGGCCCACCTTCAGAGGGTATAGTCCGGGCCAACGAGTTCTGGCGTACGAGACGATGAACCCCGTTCACATCGATGATTTTTACTACGTGACCTCCGAAGTCCTGTGTGAACTGTATGCGGCATTCCCCGTGCGGCACATGCTGCTGGTGGACGACATCACGGGACCCATCAAGTGGGATCTGACGGGATTGCCCGATCGCAAGTCCCGGGCCTGCTTCGAAACCCTGGTGTGGCTCGCAGATCACGACCTGCTAAATTTTCGCAGCGTCGAACCCCGCAATGAGGGGGGGGAGGGGGCGGGGCTCACGCAGAAGGCCTTCGTCTTGCTCACGGGCGTTGTCACCTGGGAGGGCGGGCACTCCATGAGTCGCATTGATGCCCTGCGCGATGCCCGCGCCAGGCGCGCCTACGATGATCTGGGCGCTATCATCCGGGATGTGTTTCGGGCCAACTGCCACTGGTCGGCCCCGCCGACCCTGGCGCCGCTGCCCCGGGCGCCGGGAATAGACCTGATTGATGACAATGAATGAATATTCTGCAACCCAGGGGATAGCCACATATGAGTAAGACCCTCGACTTCATCTTCGATTTTGCCAGTCCCAATGCCTACCTGGCCTACCACGCTCTGGGGCCGGTGCTGGAGCGAACGGGAGCAAGGCTGAACATTATTCCCTGTCTGCTCGGGGGGATATTCAAGGCCACGGCCAATCAGCCGCCGATGATGGCGTTCGGCCAGGTGCGGGGCAAACTCGATTACGAGCGCCTGGAGATGGATCGTTTCATTCGCAAGCATCAGCTGGGGAGCTTTGTGTTCAACAGCCATTTCCCGGTCAATACGCTCGTGTTGATGCGCGGGGCCATCGTTGCCGAGGAGCAGGGCGAGTTGCCGCGCTATGTCGATGCAGGCCTGCGCTGCATGTGGGAGCGGGATCTGAAAATGGATGATCCCGAGGCCTTTGTGCAGGCGATGAATACCCAGGAGTTCGATGGGGCCGCGATACTCGAGCGCACCCGGGACCCTGAGGTAAAGGCTCGCCTGCTCGCCAACACCGAAGATGCGGTGGCCCGGGGCTGCTTCGGAATCCCCACGTTCTATGTGGAGGGAGAGATGTTTTTCGGCAAGGATCGCCTGGCGCAGGTCGAGGAAGAGCTTCTCGCCTGACCCGGTCGCGGCAGTATTATTGCCTCACCGCGCCAAAATTCGTTTCGTGGTACATTTTTTCTTTCTTTAGCCCTATGGACCCGGGCAAGAAAATCCTATTCTATGTCGGCCCACGGCGGCGCGTAAGGAAGGCCCTGAACGCGCGGCATCGGCTAACCTGAGCAAGCAGATCGGAAGAACAAGTACAGTGAGCATTTCAATATCGGCCCTTGCCGAAGCACAGCGGGGGCAGTGTCCTGCGGAGTATTCCTTCGGCAGAAGTTTTTCGGACCATATGTTTACCCAGGTCTACGACGATGGTCAGGGGTGGCACGATTCGCCCCTACGAAAATTTTTCCCTCAGCCCCGCGGCGGCGGTGCTCCACTATAGCCAGGAGATTTTCGAGGGCCTGAAAGCCTATCGACGCCGTGATGGCGGCATAAATCTTTTCCGCCCGGAAGCTAACGCAGCCCGTTTCAATCGATCCGCCCGGCGCATGGTGATGCCGGAAGTGGACGAGGCCTTCCACGTCCAGGCCATGAAGGAACTGGTCGCCCTGGACAGCGCCTGGGTGCCCAGTGACAACGGTTCATCCCTGTACTTGCGTCCGGCAATGATTGCGACTACTCCCAAGCTGGGGCTGGAAGCTGCCGGTAGCTATCTGCACTTTGTGATCTCGGGCCCGGCAGGTCCCTATTACCCCGAGGGTTTCAATCCCGTGTCCGTTTACGTTTCGGACGAGTGCCGCCGCGCCGTGAAGGGAGGCGTCGGTGAGGCGAAGACCGGGGGTAACTACGCCGCGAGCCTGTACGTGAGCGAGGCGGTAGCACGCAAGGGTTATACCCAGGTGCTCTGGCTCGATGCGATCGAGGGGCGCTTCATCGAAGAAGTTGGCGCGATGAATATTTGCTTCGTCTACGAGGGCAACGTTGTGCGTACGCCGACGCTCAGCGGTTCCATTCTTCCGGGGATCACGCGCGACTCCCTGCTCAAGCTGGCGCCAAAGCTCGGCTATGAGGTTGAGGAGGCCCGTCTGGATATCCACGATGTTCTGGATGACATCGAGGCGGGGCGTATCACCGAGGTCTTTGGTTGCGGAACCGCCGCCGTGGTGTCCCCCGTCGGCCGCCTGGCCATGGGCGGGCGCGAGTTTGAAATCAACGGCAACGAGACAGGGCCCGTG
>CAXBBA010000117.1:0-6475 GCA_963973805.1 uncultured Halieaceae bacterium
AGGTGGGCGATCCGGGGCATGGGGACTTCTTGTTGCTATCCGGCAGCGCAGTGGTTCAGCAGGCCCCTGCACGTGACAAAAAGAAACCACGTGCTACGCTGAACCTGCCCCTCAATCTCCAATCTGGGTGATTCCATGCACACCGAGTCCGGACACCGCTTCTACCCCATTATGGGCGCAGTAATGCTGCTGCTTGTGATCATTGGTTTCGGATCAGCGGCATTGGAGCGCGGGACCAACCCCCTTGAGTTGCCGCTGATTGTTCACTTGCACGGCGTTATTTTCCTTTCCTGGTTCGGGCTTTTCATTGTGCAGGCGTCGCTCATCGGCAGAGACCGTCGGGCGCTGCACATGAGGCTCGGCAAGTTCAGCCCAATCCTTCTCTTCCTGATGCTGCTCACCGCCATACCGATGGTCGGGGACACCCTCAAACGGGGTGTGTCACCGATCCCCAATATCAGCATTGAGCAGTTTGCGGCTTCCCCGATATCTGACCTGACGGGACTGGTGCTCTTCTACTCCCTGGCCCTTGTGCGTCGCTCTGACGCCGCGTTCCACAAGCGCGCCATGTTGCTGGCGTTGGTGGCAATCATGGATCCCGCCACAGCACGCATTGGAATAGCCTTCGGCGTCCCGCCCCTCCCCCTGCTGGCCAGCCTGGGATTGATCGGGGCGCTGATCTGGCACGATCGCAGGGTTTTCGGTCGAGTGCAGGCGATCACCTGGTTTGGGTTGTGCTGGATCCTCCTGCGTCCCGCCTTCGTGTTCGGCTTCGCCGCAACAGATCTGTGGACGGGGATGGTGGCGGGGCTGGTGTAGACAGGCGCCGCTGCCAGGCTGCGACACCATCGACGAACGCCACGACGGCCCGAGCTCTGCCTTGCATGGCTCCTCGTATCGCTGGCGCGCCTAGGTCTCCTCTGGCTCCTTGACGGCACGGTCACGCTCGAAGCCCTCATACTGCAGCGTGATCGATTCCAGAGCCACTGCCGTGGCATTGGCGTCCAGCTCGGGCAGCGCCTGGTATTCGGACACCCAACAGCGAAACACCATGTAGCTGAGTACGATCGAGCCCTGCTCATTGAGCAGGTCTATGCGCAGGTCCTTGCGAAAGTCGCGCAGGGACATCGCCGCGTCGCCCTCGACCGAGAAACATTCGCTCGCCCAGTCCTCAAAGGTGGTGTCATGGGTGAGGCCACGCTCCATGGTGATGGGTTCGAAGCGCGTGCTCCCCGGCGAACGCGCTATGGCACTGGGAACGGAGCCGTCGCGCCAGTGGGTCGCCGCGGTGCTGCGCAGCAGGGGGCTGATGCGGGAAACATTGGGGATGATCCGACCATCGAGAACGACACGAAACTTGAAGTTCTTGTAGGGGTCCCGGCGGTGCACATTTACGTTGAATGACGGCATGGCAATATCCTCAGATTGGCTGCGCCGAAAACTGCAGCGATAGTACGACGAACTCCGCGGGCTTGACCGGTGCAAAGCCGACCTGCAACCGCACGATGCCGGCCTGCATATCCGCAATGCTCATGGTGCGGCGGTCACAGTGTACAAAGTAAGCCTGGGAACTCTTGTAACCCTGGAAGGCGCCGGCTCGAAAGAGCTCGTTCATGAACGAAGTCACGTTCAATCGCAGCTGCGCCCACAGCGCTTCGTCGTTCGGTTCAAATACCACCCAGGACAGCGCCCGGGTAATGCTCTTCTCGATCATCAGCGCCAGGCGCCGAACCGAAACGTAGCGCCACTCGCTGGCGCTGCTGGGACCGAAGCCCCGGGCGCCCCAGATCACCAGGGGACCATCCGGCAGTGACAGCAGCGGATTGATGCCGACAGCCTGGAGCTGTTCCATGAACGGCGCGCGATTCGTGAGCGGTGAACCCTCGACACCACTGAGCGTGGCGCTGCCCCCGGCGGGGGCTTTCCAGACACCGCGACCATGCTCCATGCGCGCGAAGACGCCCGCAATGGCACCGCTGGGTGAGGTCACGGGCACCTTTGCGCCAAACAGAGACAGCTTCAGCGGCGGAAAATAGACGGCGGCATTGTCGCTGCGCACGGCGCGGCTTCTGCGAGCCCAGGCCAGCGCGTCTTCGACTTCGCGCCCGCTGCGCAGGCGCGGCAGTTCGAGCAGGTAGGTCGCCCGACGCGCCTCGCAGAGTTTGATGCAGGCGCGTGCGACGCGGTCCGCGTCCTTTCGTGCCATGTCGGCCAGGTCCGGGGTCAGCAACAGACCAAAGTCATCGTTATCTGCAAGCGCCTGAAGCCCCGTACCCCGGCTGGGCTCGCCGAGGATAGCCGCCGCCGACAGGCCCTTTGGCGCAGACCGCATCCGCGGTGTCTTCTGCGCGCGGACGGCGACCACCAGCGCCCGTCGTCCCCCGTTCTCGAAGAAAAGCGTCAGCGCGCGTGGCAGGGGTAGTGCAGGATCGGCGCTGCCGAAGCGAGCCTCGAAGTCTCCAATGCTCTCGATCACATACACACCATCCGCAGGTCCCTTGCGGGTACGCCCGACAAAGGCGCAGGTAGCCATCGGCTGGAGACCGATGGTGTGTCCCGAGTGCTGCAACGGCCCCAGGTCAATGATTCCGGGTATCGGCATAACCCAGCTAGTGCACCACGGATGCGTGGTGCTTTTCAATACAGGGGCCAGCGCAGAAAACCATGACCTGCATGAGCCCTTTTTTCTTTGTTCGCGCGTAGATCAGAAAGCAAGGATCACAAAGAGCAACACTCCATGATTGCGTTGGAAACATTTCGAAGCTGGCGTGCAGCCGCCCGCCGCATAATTCGCGGGACCGTACTCGTTGCGGCATGGGGTGCCGCTTCTGGCAGCGCTCCACCAGCTCTCGCCCAGCCCTGCCCGGAGTCAGCGATCGCGGACTACGATGCGGGTCGGGACGCGCTGCATGGGGGCCTCCCGACGAAGGCCGTGGCCCTTCTGGACAGGGCCGCGGCGGCCTGCGATACACCGGTTTACTGGCAGCGCCTGGGCGACGCTCATCTCGCCCTGCTTGACGCGGCACCGCAGGCCGGGATGGAGTCGCACAATGCCCAGGCCCTCAGCGCCTTTGGCAGGGCCTTCTCCAGCGCTCGAGGCGCCCAGGACGATCAGGCAGGCGCCCGGGCTGCCCGGTCCATCGCCGATCTGGGGCTGCGCAACGGTGACCCGCTGAAAGCGCAGAACTGGGTCCTCGTCGCGACGCGCCTTGAGCCCGGTCACCCCGACCTGGCCGACCTGCAGGAACGCGTGGACTCAGCCCGGAACCAGCTCAGTGCCAACGAAATCGAAACCGGTCTGAGCCAGACCCGGGGCATCGGCACGGTCAACAATCTGCTCGGTGGCAAGGTCTCATCCAACGCGTTCTGGGACCCCGAGGACGAAAGCGCCGGCGGTGCGGGGCGAAGCACCGCCTCGGTCTCTGACAGCATCACCATACCCGGCGAAAAAGACAGCCCAGGGGCCTCCATCGACATCCCCCTCCGCTTCGCCAGCAACAGCACAGAGCTGACGCCCGGGACCCGGGCGAACGTTCGCAACCTCGCCACGGCGCTAACCCTGCAGGATGCAGAGAGACGCATCATGCTCACCGGCCACGCGGATGTGCGCGGCGAAGCGCCCTACAACCAGCGCCTCTCACTGGCGCGGGCCGAGGCGATTCGCGATCTGCTGCTGGAAGCGGAACCGACCCTGCGCGGCCGCATCGACGCACTCGGCGCCGGCGAGTCCCGCCCCACCGACCCCGGCGACACGGCGCGTGCCCACGCCAATAACCGCCGCCTTGAGGTAACGGTTACGGCGGCCGCCCCCGGGAATTAAGGGTTGGGAATTCGGTATCAGGATTCCGGGGAATTGAGGGACCCGATACCCGCCACCCGCGCCACCAGTGCGGCGGTCTCCGGCAGCCCCTGTTCGGCGACGCGCTCAAGCAGCGCTTCAACCTCTTCGAAGGCATAGGGATTGCTGCTGAAGGTCTCGTTGGCCTCGAGCAGCGTCTGCACGACAAACAGCGCCCGCAGCAGGGAAGCCATGGGATAGCCGTTTTCCGATGCCACCACCAGGCCCGGCATCAGGGCCTTGGGGCCTGCATTGACATCGATGCCCTCAAACGCCGCGTAAAACAGGCTGGTGGCAGCCACCGCATCCCCGGCGCCGGCCAGCGATGCCAGCTCGCCAATGCGCCGCTCAAAATCCCCGGGGGCCTCGCCTTCAAGCCGGTCCAGCTCCACCACATTGCGCAACGTCGGCTCGTGCCACTCCAGGCGGTGGGACTTGTCCGTACCGTCGAAGCTGTTGATGAAGCGCTGCAGTTCCCGGTCCGTCGCCGGGGGCAATGGCCGCAGCTGGAAACTCACTGACTCCGTCCCCCCGTCAACCTCCAGGAGCCGGGACTCACCGATGTGGCCCGGGGCTACCGCGACCACCCGATGCGTACCCTCCGTGAGCGCTAGCTGGCGCAGAGGTTCGGAATCACCATCGACCCAGAGCCTCCCCTGGGATGGCTGCAGAGAGAACACGATGGAGTGGGACGCGGGAGGAAACGCGGCCAGCCACCGCTCAGCGATGCTCTCGCGCACCATCGGCTGGCTCAAACCGGCGCCGATCAACAGCGCGACCCCGACCCAGGCAATCAGGCGGCGCCGGGATACGCGCGGCGTATTCAAGCGCCGCAACGCGTCCCCGAGCTCCTTTGCATCGCTGCGAGCCGCGGGATTGGGGTTGAGGCACCGCGCGATGAGGGGACCGTAGCTGCGCGCCTCCACTGGCAGTTGGCGGGTGAGCGCTTTCGCCTGGGATGCCGTGGCAATGCTCCGCAGCTCCGCCTCGGGACGCTGCCCCGTCAACATCTCAAAGAACATGATTCCGAGTGCGTAGATGTCGCTGCGGGTCGTCGCTTTGTCGATCTGCTGCTCCGGTGGCCAGTAGCGCGGATCGCCAGCGACAACACCCATGGTGGTTCCGTCCTCGGCGAGGATTTTGGCGATACCAAAGTCCGCGAGGAATACGTTGTCGCCGTCAAAGAGGATGTTCTCGGGCTTGATATCCAGGTGCGCCATGGGCCCGTCGAGTTCATGGTGCGCATGGTGCAGCGCGGACAGCACGTCGCAGACAATGCTCACCGATTGATCGATGCTCAGCGCATCGGCCTCCATGCGATCGCGCAGACTGCCATCGCGGGCGTAGTACACAGACAGATACAACAAGTCCCCGGCTTCGCCAGCGCTGAAGATCGGCAGAATATTCGGATGGTGGAGTTTCGCCTGGCGCTGACCCTCCCGCAGAAAATAGCGGCGAAAAACCTCGTCCTCATGCCTGGGGAGAATGGTCTTGAGGGCCACATCGCGTTCCAGCACCCCCACCTGGCGAGCAAGGTAGACCATCCCCATACCGCCCTTGCCCAGGGAGCGGAGGATCTCGAACCCGGGAATATCGACGGACACAGGCGCTTCCCCGGCAACGAGGACGGTGTCTTCTGCACTTTCAGCACCTTGGCCCAGGGGTCAGTCCTCCTCCCGCTCGTCGTGACTAGCGCCCCGAACTCGCAGCCCGGGCAGCTACACCGAAATCGAAACCGCGCGCATAGATCGTCGGCCACTGGGGAAACGATGCATAAGTCGCGCTGAGGGCCGGAACACCCGCTGCTGTGTAAGCCGCGAGCTCCGACGCGGTCACCCGTCCGTCGGTGGGCGCTCGGTCCGCGTTGCCCCGCAAACCCTCGACGATACTGTACGTGAATACCCCGTGCCCCAACAGACTGCTTTCCGTGGCCAGTTGACCCTTCGCAGTCGCCGCGATCAGGTGTACGCCCAACAGGTTCCCGAAACTCTGCAAGGCGCGGCGATCCCGGAATTCACTCTGCAGATCCGCCAGCGCATCGCCGGACTTGCAGGTATCCAGAAGCATGACCACGCGCCGCGCATCGAGGACCTCCAGTTCCCGCGCGAGTTCATCGAAGGGGATAGCCACTCGCTTGAGACGGCGCTGCGACAGGGGCAACTGCAAGCCCTGCAGGAGCAGATGGAACTGATCATCGACAACATCCCCATGGCTCGCGGCGTAGATGATGATCACATCCTCGGGATTGGCCGCCTGCAGTTTGCGCAGCGCCGTCAGCACGCCCTCCCGGGTTGCCGCTTCGTTCTTGATCACCGTGCTGTGCACCCGGGAGAACACGGGTGTCGCCCGCTCTTTCAGTTGCCGGACTACGGCCTCGGCATCGGCGACGGAGTAGTTGAGGTTGAGATTCTCGTCACCGTAATCGTCCACGGCGATGGCCAGCAAATGCAATGCCGGAACACCGCTGCGACCATCGATGGCGACCGAATCCACGCGCGCCGGCGACACGACACCCTCCAGATCGCGAACCTTGGCAGTGAAAGTGTTTTCCCCCGGCAGGGCTCGCACGCGCCAGGTGGTCACGGCGACCTCCTTCCCGTCTTCCCTATGGGTGCTCTGACCGAGGACCCGGTCCCT
>CAXBBA010000118.1:0-6474 GCA_963973805.1 uncultured Halieaceae bacterium
AGTCTCCCTCACCAGCCAGTTGTACAGGCCACTCCAGTAGCTGTCGCCGACGAGCACCAGCGGGCAGGGTGCCAGCTTGCCAGTCTGGATCAGCGTCAACAGTTCAAACAGCTCATCGATGGTGCCAAAGCCTCCGGGGTAAATGGCGAACCCCATGGCGTAGCGGATCAGCATGAACTTGCGCGTAAAGAAGTAGCGAAACGCCAGGTCGATATCGAGGTAGGGATTGGCCAACTGTTCCCGGGGCAGAGTGATGTTCAGGCCCACGGAGCGCCCCTTGCCGACGGTGGCGCCGCGGTTCCCCGCCTCCATCACCCCCGGCCCACCCCCGGTGATGACCGAAACCCCCGCTTCGGCCAGACGGCGACCCAACGCACAGGCGCTGCGATATTCCCAGCTGTCCTCGGCAACGCGCGCGGACCCGAAGATACTCACCGCCGGGCCGATATCGCCCAACTGCTGTATGCCCGCGCGCAGCTCGCCACTGATGCGCTCCAGGCGCGCCTGCTCTTCTTCGCTGATGCCCCGCCCCGCCGGGGGTGCGTCAAGGGGGTGATCCATCGCTCTCGCCTTTACCGTAAGTATTATGCTGGAACAGAATAAAGCACCGGAGGGCACCCTGCGCCAAGCCTCGCGGTCTGGCAACGGAACGCCCGCCGGCGCGCCCAATCACACGAGCGCGGGGAATTCTTCCCCCTTGGCGCGGTCTGAGGCAATATGAACAGACGATTATTTATCACTTCGACGGCCGCGGCGCTCATCGCCCCGCTGGCCATGATTGCTCCCGGACGAGCCAGGGATGGAGGCGGCACCATGCTTACGGAACTCCATGAAGGATGGCGCGATTACCTGCCGCCGGACTTTTCGCCGGTGTCGGCGGAGGATCGGCTGGAGCTGAGCAAAGAGGAGTGGCGCGAACGCCTGAGCAGCGACCTGGCCTACGAGGTTCTGCGACGCGAGAGCACGGAACGGTCCTTCAGCAGTGCCCTGAACGACGAAAAACGCGACGGCGTGTTTCTCTGCGCGGGGTGCGATCTACCGCTGTTTACCTCGGCGATGAAGTACGAAAGCGGCACGGGCTGGCCGAGCTTTTTCACCACGATTCCCGGCTCCCAGAGTTCCACCTTGCGACCATCCGGGTCCAGCAGCCAGGCGAAGTCACCGTAGTCCGTGTTCTCCCGGGGCTGGAGCTGCTCGCCACCCTCGGCTTCGGCCCGAGCCAGAATCGCATCAAGATCATCCACGATTAGATTGAGCATGAATGGCTGGGACGAGGGACGGAAGTAGTCGGACGTTTCGTCGAACACCGAAAAAATCGTCCGCGCCGCCTGGGGGAAGGCCCGGGCACTCTCACCGTGCAAAAAGTCGAAGCCGCCATAGTCATTGGGACTCATGCCGAGCACCCGCTCGTACCAGGCGATGGTTTCACCGGGGCTTGGGCTCGCCATAAACAGACCACCAACGCCGATCACCCGTCCCATTGATTCCCGCTGCTCGCTCACAAAGCACCTCCATCCTCGCCGCTGCAACTCACCGGGACAGCTCGGGCTGGCCAGGCAAGGGCAAATTGATGAGCCATTCTCGCCTCGCCGCACGCGTAGAACAACAGGAATACGCCGTGAAACAGCCCACAGAAAAAGCGTTCAATGATTTCCCCCTCGCGCCAAACAGGATTACACTGGAGAGATTGCGTTGTTCAAGTACGAATCTGCAAGGGACGGCTCTCCGCCGCTGATGGATGGGTGGGGGTGAGATTCTGTCGGACGAGGGGCTTATGCCTGATCTAGTGCGCTTTCTACTGATAACCCTTATCGCGTCGCTGAGCGCGTGCGCCGCGATGCCCGCGAAGGAAGCGCCGGCACCGGTCGAGGCCGAGGTGGTAGCTCTCACACCTGCTCCCGGTCTGTCGCCGAAGGAGCGCCTGCGCCGTGCCCTCGAGTTGCTCGGCGGCGGTGACGAAGAACAGGCGCGCGTCGAAATCCTCGCCTACCTCGAGCGCATCCCGAACAGCCAGGTCGCCGCGAACCTGCTGCTGCAGATTGATACCGCTTCCGACGTCTACTACCCCGCGGAATATCAGGAAGTGATACTCAAGCCCGGCCAGTCGCTCTCCAACGTGGCCAAGGTCTACCTGGGCAATGCCTACGAGTTTTTCGGTCTCGCGAAGTACAACGATATTGTCCACCCTGGCCGCGTCGTGCCTGGCCAGGTCATCCGGGTGCCCCTGACGCCCGAGGCCCTGGACGCCTTTGAACAGGAGATCGTGAAGGGCGATGCACCGGAAGTGGACTCGGAAACGGCCGTGGAGGCTCTGGCTGACGACATGAGCGTCGAGGAAGAGCTCGAAGACGCAGAAAAACTGGAGGAGATCCAGGCGTCGACAGCCTCACCGATGGCCCCCCAACTCGCAGGACAGCAGGAAGCCCGCCTCGAAGAGGTCTCCGCCCCGGCGGTGGCCCCGCAACAGCTCGATGCCATTCACCGCCAGGCCATCAACGCCTATCGGGCCCAGGATCTCGACGCTGCGATTGAACTCTGGGACCAGATCCTCACCCTGGACCCCGCTTACGAGAGCGCCCGCCTTTACCGCTCCCAGGCCCAGGCGCTGAAGAAACGCCTGCAGAGTCTGCAGTAACCCGGCCACAGGATAGCCATGGAATCCCACGAAGAAACCATTGCTTACACCGGATCGTTCTTCAGCGAGCTGCGACGTCGCCAGGTCATTCGCACCTGTATTCTCTATGTTCTCTTGTGCTGGGCCGTGGTGCAGGTGGCGGAAATCCTCGCGCCGCCGCTGGGCTTCGATAGCGATGCGGTGATACGCCTGACGCTTATCGCCGCGTTCGTGGGCTTCCCCGTGACCATGGTGCTGTCGTGGTTCTACAAGTTCACCACGCACGGCATCGAGCGTACGGATGCCTTCGTGGAACGACGCATTCTCAACAATGTCCCACCGATAAATGATCGCCGCCATGACGGCGTGGGCATGTACTTTGCCAAGGGCAAGGAGAACCGGGCCTATGACTGGATCGTATCGGTGGAAACAGGACCGCTGTCAGGCTTGAGCTTTGGCGTGGAAGAAGCGCTGAGCCTCGGTCGCGCGCTGGATTGCGATATCGCTATCGTCACTCCCCACGTGTCCCGTCACCACGCCCAGCTGTTCGTGGAGGATGGGCAACTGTTCGTGGAGGATCAGGGTTCTGCCAACGGCACCATCGTCAATGGCAAGCGCATCGACGCCCGCCAGGCCCTGCATCACGAGGATGAACTGCGGCTCCACGACATCGTGTTTCGTATCTCCGAGAGCATCACCCGCCCCAACAGCGAACGCCAGGCAATGAACGAGACAACGTTCGTTACCAACGTGGACTCCTAGCTCCGCGGCCCGGGCGCCGTCAGCTGCCCCGAATCCGATCCAGATTTCGTTTGATCACCATCGCCTGATCCAGCTTTTCCTTTGCCGCCAGATTCTCAGGATCGTAGGTGACCGCCCGTTCAAGGTACTCGATCGCCTGGGGAAGATCCGTCTGCAGCACCGCCAGTCCCCGGCGATAAGCTTCATCGCTCAGCTCCCGTGCCAATGCCTTGCGCCGACTCTGGAGTTCCCGTCCCCCCCCGGATGCGATCGCCGCGGTCAGCTGCTCCAGCTCCCGGTCGCGCTGACCCGCGCGCCGGGCCTGGTCCGCAAGTCCCGTGTGCGCGCGAAGGAGCAGATTCCTGCGCTCCCCCTCGTCCTCGACGCTCGGGGCCATGGCCACCACCTGCTGATAGCGCCCATCCGCCAGCAGCAGGGCCAGCTCATCCATGACCTGCTGCCGCCCGGATCCGTCCTGTTTCTCGTATTCCCCCGCCACCTTCTCGGCTTGCCGCCCGTGGGCCGCGTCGGAAATGCTGCGTCGCAGGGGAAGCAGCGCGTCTTCCATCCCGGGCTGGAGCGCCAGGGCGGCCAGCATGTCCCGGTCTCCGCGTTTGCTGTTCCCCGCCGCGTAGTGTTTCTGTCCGCTCGCCACGCGCGCCTGCGCCTGCTGTTGTGCCCGGGCTTCGAGCTCGCGAATCCTCGTGGTGATATCACTATCGCCGGGCGTCAGCGTTTCGAGGGAGCGCCAGTAGGAAATCGCCGCCACGTAATCCCCGCCCTCTTCCGCGCTGATGGCCGCGGCTCGCTGGGCTTCGCGAAACGCCGCTCCACCACCCCCCGGAGAAGGCGTGGTAGCGCAGCCTGCGAGCACGGCCAGCAGGATCACCGGTGTCCATCTGCCTGGAGTCAGTATCGCCATGACATGCGCACAAATTTCTTAAGATCACTCAGCGTATGATCCGAGTAGATCATGGTTCGATGCAGCAGAAAGGGATCGGCAAAACTGCCATTCGTGCCCCGGGTGACCGTCGCGGCGAGGTCGTACCCGCTGTCGCGGAGCAGGTCCGCAATCACCCGACTGCTATTGCCGTAGGGATAGGAAAGAAAGCGCGGCGCGCGCCCCAGATTCGCCATGAACGCCGCTTCGGAGCCGCTGATTTCGTCCACGAGGCGAAGGCTGTAGCTTTTTTCGTTCTGGTCTTCAGGAGTACGCGCAAGACTCGCATGGCTCTTGCCGTGGGACTCGATCTCGATGAGTTCCGACGCGTCCATCTCCTTCAACTGGGCCCAGTCCAGGGCGGCGCCTGCGCCGATGAAGTCCGTGTAGATAAACAACGTCGCCCGGGCGTTGTACTGCTGCAGCAAGGGCCAGGCCACATCGTAGACCGACTCGTAGCCATCATCGATGGTTAGCACCACCGCCTTCTCGGGCACCGGCCGCTGCTGCTCCATGATCGCCGCCACGTCGGCAAAGGAGAGAAATTCGTAGCCCGCGTTGCTCAAGTAGCGAAGCTGGTCCTCGAAATCCCGGGCGGGCAATTCGAGACGATGGGCGGCTTCATTGCTCCGGGTGAACTGGTGATAGCACAGGATGGGGATGCTTCGGTAACTGCCGGCATAGACCGAAGTAACGTTCAGGGGTTTCAGGGGCACCGCCACGAAATCCCCCGCGCCGTGCCGGGCACGGGCGTTGACCTCATGGAGCTGCCAGATCTCGGCGCTACTGCCCAGGAACACCCGCGCGAGGTCCTCGGGGGTCTGCCCGGCACCCAGACGAACGATGGCAAACTGATCGTCCTGCGCCACCACATCCAGGTCCGCGCGCGTCACGGGGCCCGTCCCCGTCGAGGCACAGGCGGTCAGCAGCCCCAGCAGCAGAAGCCCCGCTGAAAGGTGAAACGAGCGCAGCTTATTCGTCATTGCCTCTGAGCACCGTTTTTCCGCTGACGATGGTATGGGAGATGCCGCTGATATCGGTGGACGCTTCCTCGGCGGCCTCGCCGATGCGTTCCAGATCGGTGAGCTGATCATCGATATCCAGCAGCTTCTCCACCGAGTCCGCCATCGCATTGAACGCGCTGAACAGTTCCCCGAATTCGTCACTGCGAATCTGGGTCAGGCGTACCTCGTGATGATGGCGACCGAACAGTCGCATCGCCTGGGTGACCTTACCCAGATAGCGGGAGGTCAGTTTGTTGAAGATGAAGACCGTGATGGACACGGTGAGCACCATGGCGAGCGCCAGAATGAGCAGCATGCGTGATGTGGTGCTGAGCGCTTCTTCAAGGCTGAGGGTTCCCAGGCCCACATCCACGCTGCCAACCTGAGTCGCGTTGAACAGCACGGGCACACTGAAGTTGTAAATCGCCTCACCGACATCGTTCACGAGAATGTCTTCCTGCGCGAAGAGCACTTCGCTGTCGGAAAACTCGGGCTTCGGGTTGCCCACCAGCGCCGTGTCCGTGGCACTGCGCACGGTGCCGGTGTGATCCGACACTGTGAGATAGCGGAAGGTATTGCGCCGGGAGGCGTCCTGCACCAGCGCCTCGAGGGAAATCCAGTCCTCGCCAAGCACCGGCAGCGCCGCCTGAACGGCGATAAATTTGGTCAGGGCGATGCCCGAATCGACAAGCTGTTCCGTCAGCGTCGCCCGCTGGGCCTGGAGCACAAAATAGGATGATGCCGTCATGGCGATCCCCACGACGACGGCCATGATCGCGGTCCACTTGTACTGCAGCGGCAGATAGCTGCTTTTCTCTTCGTTGGCATCCCTCAGGGCGCCCAGCTCCCGCAGCACCGCCGTCTTCAGTTCCTTACCGGTCTGGAAGCGTTTCTCGGGGCGTTTCTGCAGAAGCTTGTTGACGATCTTCTCGAAACCGATGGGGGCGTTGCTGACGGTCTGGCGAATCGGCAACGGGTCCTTCTGCACAATCTGCAGAATCAGCGTGGTCATGGTCTCGGCATCGAAGGCCTTCTGCCCCGTGATCATCTCGTACATGATGACCCCCACGGCAAACAGGTCGGACCGCCCATCAACCTTGTCCCCCGTCGCCTGCTCCGGCGACATGTAGCGAGGGGTACCGAGCATCATGCCGGCCTGGGTGGAGTCGCTCACC
>CAXBBA010000119.1:0-6379 GCA_963973805.1 uncultured Halieaceae bacterium
AGGCGCAGGTCTTCCCGGGCCAGGCTCCGCAGGGCCTTGGAAACAGCGGAGCTGGTAAGGTCGAACCACGCTGCTATACGCGTCTCGATGTCTTTTCGACGCATGGATGCGCTGCTGCCGCCCTCGGAATGAATGATCCACAGAATCACCGTCTGATGCTGGGTAAGCGTATTGCCCCGCAGGGCCTTCTCGACCGCAAATCCGACGCGGTAGTGGAAGGGGTAGAAAAGTGCCAGGTAGTCCGACGCGGCCTGTTTCCGGTCCAGATCCTTCTTTGACGCTGCCATAGGTGCGACTTCCGCTAATTCTCAGGGGGGAGTGTAAACCACGACCCGGCGCGTCGCAGAAGCAGGACGACCTGATTTCGTCCGCAACCGATGCCAAAAGCTGTCTTTACTTTATTGTGTCGTTAAGATAGTTTTACCGGGTCTCCTGAAGACTCATAACGCTAATAACGACGAAACGGGGTGTGCCATGCGCTCGAATTACCAGAATCCCAGGATTCTTTCTCTATTCATTCACTGCGGTCTGATGTGTCTGTGTGTCTCTTCCATCGGGTCCCTCCTTGTCCCGGCGCGGGTCCAGGCCCAGGCTCTGGAAGAGGTGTTGGTCACCGCGAACCGGCGGAGCGAAAGCATTCAGGACATTGGCTCTGCAATCACGGCCTTCTCTGAAGACTCCCTGGCTGCCCGGTCCATCTACGACCTGACCGAAGTAGCGAACTATACCCCCGGGGTCAATATCGCGAATTATCAGACGGAGACCTCGATTTTCATGCGCGGCATCGGGACCCCCGCGATCATCGCCGGCAATGACAACTCTGTCGCGACCTATGTCGATGACGTCTACCTGTCCCGGGCGGCGGCCATCGGGCCGGCATTTTTCGACGTGGAGCGCGTGGAGCTGCTGCGGGGACCCCAGGGCACCCTCTACGGAAGAAACGCCACTGGTGGTGCGGTAAAGATCGTCACGAATGGACCCACCGAGGAGTTCGAGTCGGAGCTCCGTGCCAGCTATGGCAACTACAACGCCACCCGCGTTTCGGCCGCCGTGTCCGGTCCCCTCAGCGATTCCATTCGCGGTCGGGCAGCGGTGCTCTACGACGCCCGGGATGGCTACAGCACGGTGATAGGCCCCGTGGCGGCGGGGTCACCCTGGGATGATGTGGACGACCGGGATGCGCTCACGGTGAGGCTGCAGCTCGAAATGGATCTGTCCGATACGGCGCTGCTTCGCCTGTCTGCAGATCACTTCGAGCAGGACGATCAATCGGCGGTTTTCTACTACGCCTCTGCAGGCTATGCCGATGAAATACCGGACTGGTATGGCACGCGCGAAGGGGCAGTGACGGCGCCGTATTTCGCCTTCAAGAGCGCCGGGCGGGCCACGGACGTGGCTTCCCGGCGCGTGTACTCCGATGTGGACTACGGGGTGGATACCTCGCTATGGGGTGTATCGGCGCGTCTGGAAATGACCGTAGGGGATCTGGACCTGATGGCGGTCGCCGCGCACCGGGAAACCGAGCCATCGCTGCAGAATGAATTTGATACGAGCGATGCCTTCGTCAACGTTTACCAGCGAGCGGAGGATCACGAGCAGCAGAGCCTCGAGATTCAGCTGTCGTCCCCTGCGGACGGACGCTTCCAGTGGATCGCCGGTGCCTCCTACTTCCAGGAGGAAAACATCATCACCAACAATATCTTTGGCGACTTCTGGGAGCCGATCCTGACCCACGGACTCCTCGATCTCCAGGCGGCCGGCGTCATACCGCCGTTTCCCGTTGTGATTCCCCAGACCCCCTACTGCTGTGACCTGCACCTGAATGGCGCCCAGGAGTCCGAGGCCTGGGCGGTGTACCTGGATACGGACTTCGCCCTGACGGATCGCCTGACCCTGAGCATCGGTGGCCGCTACAGCGACGAAGAGCGGGACGGTCGTCAGGACTTCGAGTTGCTGGTGCTATCGCCGGGGGAAGGCGAGGACCTGCGTTTTGCTCCCAATGTGCAGCTGTTTCCCGATGCGGTGAGCGATTCCCGGGACGGGGTGGTGCCCGATCCCTTTGGCTTCGTCGTGGCGCCGGTGGAGGGGCCGTCGAGCTTCGATGACTTCACCCCGAAGGTTGCGCTGGAGTTCCGCAGTTCCGATGAACTGCTGCTGTATGCGAGCGCTCAGGAGGGTTTCAAATCCGGCGGCTACAACATCGGCAGCAGCCAGCGGAACCCGTTCCTGCCCGAGTCCATTCGCGGATTTGAAGCCGGCGCCAAGTACCAGTCCCAAAGTGGCCGCCTGCTCGTGAACGCCGCCCTGTTCCATTACGACTACGAGAACCTTCAGGCCCAGGACAGCGTCCAGAACCAGCCCATCATCCGCAACGTTGGTGAGGCAGAAATCGATGGAGTTGAGCTCGAGGGGTACTGGCGGGTCACGGAGAACTTCCAGATCGATTATTCCCTGGCCTACCTCGACGCCCGCTTCACCGAAGGGGCGCTTACGGAGCCGCTGCGTCCCGCGCCGCTGGACCAGCCGCCGGGGAGTGTCGTTCAGGACCTGTCGGGGAACCGCCTGCCGCGGGCACCGGAATGGAAAACGAACGTGGGAGCCCAGTTGTTCTGGCCCCTGGCGTCCGGCGGCGAGCTGATGGTGCGTGCCAACTACGCGTGGCAGAGCGAAGTGTTCTTCACGGTGTTCAACATCGATGCGGCGTCCCAGGACGATTACGGCGTCGTCGACGGGCGCATCCAGTACACCCACGGGGACGGTAAATGGGACGTGGCGCTCTTCGGAAGGAATCTGACGGACGAGACCTATTTCATGAATCAGATTCTGACCGGGACCACCTACGGAGCCGAGTTCGTGGGCACGCTGGGCGCGCCTCGCACCGTCGGCATTGAGTTTCATCTGTCCCTTTGATCGTAACCCTGAGGCCGGAGCTGCGCCGGCAATACCACCAAGGAAAGAGCTATGAGTAATGCCGCTATGAGCGCTGAAGCCATCCCCGATGACTTCAGCGTCGCCTCGCTGAACAGCCCCGAGGTGATCCGCAATCCCTATCGCTACTACGCGAAGCTTCGGGACCGCCCCCCCCAGTTCGGTTTGCTCGACTTTCCTCCGGGAACGATTCCCGGCCAGGATGAGCCGCGGCCGGCGTGGGCGTTTCTGCGCCATGAAGACGTCGCCTTTGTCGCCCGCAATCACGAGCTGTTTTCGTCCCGGGATGAAATGCAGGAGCAGTCCTCTGCCCCCACGCTGATGCTGGTGAACCACGACCGCCCGCGGCACCGGTTTCTGCGTGGGCTGGCGCAGGCGGCGTTCCTGCCCCGGCGCGTGGAAGGTGACGTGGCGCCCTGGGCCGAAAGCACGGTGCGCGACATGATCGGGCGCTATGGCGAGGGTGAGATCGATCTCATGAGCACCTTTGCCGTGGAACTGCCCGCCCGGTTCATTACGCGCCTGATCGGCACGCCGGAGCAGGACTGGCCGCGCCTGCGGGACTGGGGGAACGCCTTCATGGTGACGGCCGATTACACGGCGGAGGAGCGGCAGCAGAGCAATCAGGAGCTGGCGCTGTACTACGACGCCGCCGTGGATCAGCGTGCCGCCGATATTGCCGCCGGCAAGCCGGTGGGTGACGAACTCATGACCGCGTTTCTGCGCACGGAGTTCGAGGGCGAAAAGCTGACCCTCGAAGAGGTGAAGCGCTTCTGCATAACCCTGGTGGTCGCCGGTGCGGAAACGACGGTGTATCTACTGGGCAATTTGGTGGGCGTGCTGCTGGAGCGGCCCGATCTCTTTACGGCGCTGCAAAACGATCGCAGCCTGGTCCGGCCCTTTATCGAAGAGTGTCTGCGCCGCGATGGTCCTCCCCAGCGCCTGTTCCGGGTGGCGACCCAGGACTGCGACGTGAACGGCACGCCGATAAAGCAGGGGGACTGGGTGGCGATCTTCTACGCCGCCGCCAACCGGGACCCGGCGGTCTTCGAGAGCCCGGATGAGTTTGTGCTCCAGCGACCGAACATCAACAAGCACATGACCTTCGGTCATGGCATCCACGCCTGCATGGGCTCCCGCGTGGCGCGCATGGAAGCTGACAAGTTTCTCAACGGTTTGCTGGACCACTACGGTGCGATAACGCCGGGAGCGGCCAGCCCCCGGCGCCAGGGGGGAGGCCTGCTGAACTTCGGTTACGAGAGCCTGCCGGTGGTTCTGCATGGGAAAGCGACGGACAAATAGCATGGTTACATTGGCGGTGATCGATCGCAGCGGGGATCAGCGACACATCGATGTGCGCGTCGGTGATCCGCTCATGATCGCCCTGCGGGATGGCGGCTTCGGTATCGAGGCGACCTGCGATGGCGGTGGTATCTGCGCTACCTGCCATGTCTATCTCGAATCGGGATGGGCCGAGGACCTCCCGGAGGCGGATGTTTTCGAGGAGATGCAGCTCGAAGGCCTGGTGCACCGCCAGGGCAACAGCCGCCTTGCCTGCCAGGTGCTTGTCAGTGATGCCGTGGACGGGAACACGGTGCGCGTCGCCCCCGAAGAATTCTGATGATGCCGCCTGCGGCCTGATTCCGGGGGAGCGCAGCAGGGCAAAGCTACCGAGGTTCAGCGCCACCCCCCCGTCTCCTGACCCCGGCCCGTGCCAAGGGGCGCGACTCCTGTTACCCTTTGCGCCCAGTGGTTGGGGTGCCACGCGGGTCGCTCGGCGTATTGTCCGGCGTTTCTTACACGCGGTGTCTGTCGTGGGGTGTTTTCGGCAGCTTCGCTCGATTCCGATGCCTCTATGAATCAGTTTCCTTCTCCTGTTGTCCCGCGACGGTCTCTCCCAGGTCGATGGCTGTTCGCCGGCCTGTGTCTGTTTGTTCTGGGGGCCGTCGAAGTGCCCGCCCAGGAAGAGCGTCGTGCCCCGGTGCGCGTGGTCACGGCCAGCGAGACTGCAATCAAGCGCGTGCTCTCCTTCGCCGGCAGCGTCACCGCCCTGCGCGCTTCTTCCCTGTCCGTGGCCACCAGTGGTCTGGTGGCCGAGCTGCACGTGGACGCGGGGGATCAGGTGCAGCGTGGGGACTTGCTGTTGCGCCTGGACGGCGAGCTGGCGGGCTATCAGCTACAGCGGGACGAGGCGGCGGAGCGTCGCGCCCGCCAGGCCCTGGCAGATGCGCAGCGACGTTTGCGTGAGGCCCGGGAGCTGGCGGCGAAGCAGACCATAGCCGAAACGATGGTGCGGGATCTGGAGTCCGAAGTGATCGAGGATGAGGCGGAGCTTGCCCGCACGGCTGCCGTGGCGGGCCTGAGTCGTGCGACGTTGGCGCGCCATGAGCTCAAAGCGCCCTTTGACGGTGTGATCAGTGCTCGCGCCACCGATGTGGGGGAGTGGGTGACCACGGGCTCTGCGGTGTTTGACCTGGTTTCCCTGGACGAGCTGCGCGTGGATGTGCAGGTGTCCGAAGCCTACCTGGGCCTGATCCGGGTTGGCACTCCGCTGGAGGTTAGCTTCTCGGGCGATGAAGGGGGCAGCTATCCGGCTACCGTGGCATCCACGGTGCCCGTGACGGATCTCGCCGCGAGAACTTTTCTGGTGCGGGTCTCCCTCGATACCGCCCCGGCGTTCATGCTGCCCGGTGTGTCGGCCACGACGACCTTTGCCCTTTCCACCGGTCGGCAGCGCGTAACGATTCCCCGGGATGCATTGCTGCGCTACGCCGACGGCCGCAGCGTAGCCTGGGTTATCGAGGGCGGGGAGGGAGCATCCGTCGCCCGGGAGCGCCTCCTCGAGACGGGCTTGAGTTTTGACGGCCGGATCGAAGTGCAGGCGGGCCTGAGGTCCGGCGAGCGCGTTGTGGTCACGGGGAATGAGTCCCTGCGCGATGGCCAGCCGGTGCGCGTCGTTTCGGAAAACCCCTGACATGTTCGAGCAGATTATTCACCGCGGCATCCTGACGACGGTGATTACGCTCATCGTCTGTGTCATCGGCATCGTCGCGGCGACGCGCATTCCCGTGCAGATGATTCCGGACCTGGATACGCGAGTGATCAGCGTTCGCACCAACTGGCCGGGAGCCACGCCTCAGGATGTGGAAAAGGAGATCCTCATCGAGCAGGAGGACTACCTGCGCAACCTGCCGAACCTGGCCCGCATCGTGGCCACGGCGCAGACCGGGTCCGCCGAGATTGAGCTGGAGTTTCCCCTGGGTACGGACATCACCGAAATGATGATCCGCGTCAGCAATGCGCTCAGTCAGGTGCCGTCCTACCCGGAGGATGTGGACGAGCCGCAGATCTATGCGAGTTCCTTCTCCAGCAATTCCTTCATGTTCTTCAGTGTCTACCCGCAGGCCGGCAATCCCCGCGGCCTGGACATGGACATGATGCGCGACTTTAT
>CAXBBA010000120.1:0-6359 GCA_963973805.1 uncultured Halieaceae bacterium
ATCAGTGCCTGAGCTGCGTTCAGTCCAGGGGCAACTCCGTGGTGGCGCGGATTTCTTCCATGGCAAAGCCCGCGCTCACATCCAGGAGGTCCACGGCGATGAGCTCCTGGTACAGACGGTCGTAGTCGGCCATGTCCCGCACCACCGCCTTGACCAGGTAGTCCACGTCACCGGCCATGCGATACACCTCCTGAATTCCCGCGATGGACGCGACGGTACGACGAAACTCCCGGGCCCAGTCTGCGTTGTGCTTGCTGGTGCGCAGCGACACGAAAACGGTGAGGGGAAGGCCTACGGCGGCTGCGTTCAGGAGCGTCACGCGGCCGCGGATAACACCGGCCTTCTCGAGTTTTTGCAGGCGGCGGCCGCAGGAGGAGCGGGACAGGGCGACGGTCTCGGCGAGGTCCGCCAGGGACAGTGACGCGTCGCGCTGCAGGGCCCGGAGAATCTGTCGGTCGATGCGGTCCAGGCCCTGCTCTTCGGATTTGGGCTCCTGATACACCCTCAACCTCCTGCGCTACAAAAGATCACTATAATTCCAATTAATGGAACATTCGTCGCACATAATAACGAATATCCGCGTCAGATGGCGACAATGTTGCGGGCGGTTCCGGATAGATTAGAGCTCCCCGCATCACCGGAAAGCACCATGCAGTCAGCACTCCCCGTCGAACAGACTATTCAACAGATTCGCGACAATCTTATCGGTCAGTACCAGCCGATCGAGACTCCCTTTGGCACCCGGCCGCTGGTGTACGCGGACTACACCGCATCGGGGCGAAGCCTGCGCAACATCGAGGCAACGATCGTGGAGCAGGTGCTGCCCTATTACGCCAACACGCACAGCGAGATTTCCCTGTGCGCGGCGCAGACGACGGCGCTGCGCGAAGCGGCCCGGGAAATTATCGCCGAGGCCCTGGGCTGTGATTCCCGGGACCGGGTGATTTTCTGCGGCTCCGGCGCCACCGCGGCGATCAACCGCCTGGTGGATATGCTCGGTTTGCGACGCTCGGCGAACCCGGTCGGCAGCGTGGCGCCGGCAAAGGAGCGCCCGGTGGTGTTTATCGGCCCCTACGAGCACCACTCCAACGAGCTGCCCTGGCGCGAGAGCATCGCCGATGTGGTGCGTATTCCCGCGGATGAGCGCGGGCAGATCGACGTCGCGGCGCTGGAGCGGGCGCTGCTCGATTACGCCGAACGACCCCTGCGCATCGGCAGCTTCTCTGCCGCATCGAATGTCACGGGTGTCGTCAGCGATGTAGTGGGCATTACGACGCTGCTCAAGGCCCGGGGAGCCCTGGCGTTCTGGGACTACGCCGCCGGAGGTCCCTATCTGCCCATCGCCATGAACCACCCCGATGCGCCGATCGATGCGCTGTTTCTTTCTCCCCACAAGTTCGTGGGCGGTCCCGGCACCCCGGGCGTGCTGGCGCTGAAAGCCGCGCTGGCAACGAACCCGGTGCCCGCGATGATCGGAGGGGGCACGGTCTCCTGGGTGTCCCCCGACGGCCACCGTTACCTCGATGATGTGGAACGCCGGGAAGAGGGGGGCACGCCCGCGATCGTGGAATCGATCCGCGCGGGACTCGCGGTGCGCCTCAAGCAATCCGTGGGCGCGGCGGAAATCCACCGCCGGGAGTCGGCCCTGCTCGCAAGGGCTCGCCGGGAACTGGAGCGCTGCGAATCCATTGAAATCCTGGGGCCGGGTGCCGGGGAGCGGCTGGCGATCCTGCCCCTGCGCTTCCATCACGGTGATCGGGAGCTGCATTACGGCTTTGTCGTGGCCCTGCTGAACGATCTGTTCGGGATCCAGGCTCGCGGTGGTTGCTCCTGTGCGGGTCCCTACGGCCACGAATTGCTGGACATTGATGCGGACCGGTCCCGGGCGCTGGAGTCTTCCCTGGGGGAGGGTTGTGCGGCGATGCGTCCCGGCTGGGTGCGCCTGAACCTGAACTACTTCATCGAGGAGCAGGAGTGCGACTACATTACCGCGGCCCTGGCCCTCGTGGCGGAGCACGGTTGGCGTCTGCTCCCCGCCTATGAGCTGAATGCGGCGAGGGGAAGCTGGAGCTATCGGGGCTATCAGCGCCGCTTGCCCGTTTCGGTGGCGATGTTCGGTGACGGTACGGCGGGGGGCGCTGCCGCGAAGTCCCCACCGGATTTCGAAGGGCTGCTGAACGAGGGTCGGGAGCGCCTGCTTGGCGGCGCCACGCCCGAACAGTGGCGCGAGGCCAGGGACCAGCCGTCCCTGTCCGAGGCCGATGAAGCACTGCGCTGGTTCACCCTGGCAACGGATATCGAGGAGGACTTCAATGCGACCCCATATCGAGTTCATTCAGGCGCAACTGCTGCCGTGGCGCGGCGGAGCTGGCCAGGCGTTTTGCGAAGCTGCGACGGAAGCTAGGCCTTGGCTGCGACATACTCCCCCGCGGTCATGCGGTGGTAGACCGTGTTGTCGTAAGGCAGCTCCACCGGCTCGGGGTCCACGATTTCCACGGGGATACGGCGCATGACGGCGATTTCGAGCGCCATCGAGGTGATGTTCACGCTGAAGGAGGTGCCCATGAACACCATGCGCCGGGCCTCCAGCATGCGTCGCCGGGCTTCCCCGATACGGTAGAGCTCCGTGTAGAACTCGTCGAAGAGCAGCACGTAGGGCTTGTAGGAGTGGTTCATACGCGGTTCTTCGTCGATGCGGAAGATCTCGCGCAGGGACTCGTCCAGGCGGGATTCGTCAACCTCGTGCCATGGCGTGGGCCGGGTGTGCACGAGGTGGGCTTCGTCCTGATCGTGGAACAGGGTCATCTGGTCCAGCCGTCCGTGAATGGCGATGTAGTTGAGGTTTCCCGCCTTGCCGTCGAGGCCGTCCACGTTCTGGGTGATCAGGTTCTTGTCCGCCAGCCAGTGGTGCACCGCATTGGGGCCGTGATCGCGGTAGACCGCAAAGCGGTGGTAGTACCAGCGCAGGAATTGCATTGGATCGCGCTCGTACATGGCCCGCGTGGCCATTTCCTGGGGGGTGTAATTGCGACTGCCGATGGTCCAGAACCCGTCGTTGCCACGAAAGGTGGGAATGCCGCTCTCGGCGCTCACACCGGCGCCGGTGATGTAGAGCGTGTCTGCGGGGTTGGTCATGAGGTTGTTCCTGTTTCCCGGAATCTGCAGCGGGCCGATGCGCAGGGGCGGTCCCCGGCGCGGCAGGTGATGCCGCAATGGATGTTTGCCTGAACGTGAACGCACCGGCATGCTGCAACCTATGGTAACCGACAGAAACTCCGAACAAGTCGTCGCGAACTTCCCCAGGGCTGTGCGCCGTGGGCACTACCTGTTCGGACTGGGGCTTCTGCTCTTGCTGGGTGCCTGCGTGCCCACCACCCGGGACATGGTCGCCGCAGGGGCTGTCTCACCGCAGGAGTTCGATGTGCGTCTGCCGATGCAGACCTATCGTGGCACGGTGCTCGTGACAGCCTCGGCCCAGGGGATCGGGGGCCGCTTTGTGCTCGATACCGGTGCCGCATTCACGGTGCTCGATCGCATGCCCCTGCCGGGGAAGCGCCTGGAAGTGCGCAGCGCCTCCGGAGCCGACGTGACGATGACGGCAGCGCCGCTGGCGACGCTGCGCCTGGGGGCCGTGGAGTTCCGAGACACCTATGCCGCTTCCGGAGACCTGGCAATGCTCGCCGGGCTCATCCCCGATTTTCTGGGCCTCCTCGGCCAGGCGGCGCTGGAAAAGGCCAGCTGGCTGATTGACTACGGGCGCGGTGAAGTGTTCCTGCGCAGCGATCCTGCTCCGCCACCGGGCTTCGAGGAAGTGAGTGTTCACTATCGCGGCGGCCTTCCCTATGTGGTGCTCGATATTGATGGGACGACGGTGGAGGCGCTCCTCGACAGTGGCGCATCCACCTACCTCGCCCTGCCCAGGCAGTCGCCGGTGGCGCAGCGTCTGCAGCAGGCCTATCCCTTCAGGGAGCAGGCGAAGACCCTGCTGTCCATCGATGGCGTACGCAGCGACATGCAGTCGGTGGCAACCTTGCCGCGTCTCGGCATCGGGTCCAGCGTGCGTCACGACGTTCCCGTGGAGCTTCGCGAGATCGAGCGCCCGCGTCTGGGCGCGCGGTTTCTCGCGGCGCAGGGGCGCGTGTTCCTTCAGGGCGGTGCCAACCTGTGGCTGGCCCCCGGGCGCTGAACCCCGTGCGCCCGGAATGAGACCTGCGTCACACTCCCACCTGTGGACTGGGAACCAAAGCACATAATTGCTCTCTGATACCTGTAGCGGTCGTTGCCATCACGTATCTTCGATCGCAGATCACGGTTGGCCGCGGCTTTTCTCCCCAGGAGGGCCCGGCCCGTCGTGATCGACCAATTTTCCGCCGGTCCGTCGTGATCCGGCACAGCATCTTTCAGGAGCAAGACGAGTGAACATGGCAGTACGCAACCCAGATGACAGGAGACGGCGCGCAGAGCTTGGCAATCGCGATCTGACGACCGTGTCTGCTATCTGCAATCGCGTCTCTCGCATGCTCGGCCTCACGGACCGTGACGGGCTGCAGGAGGATCTGGCGATCGTTCAGTCGCACTGCCCCCTCGATCTCGAGGCGCTGCTGGCGTCCCGGGACAAGGTGTTCATCGAAGAACTGCTGTCTATCGTGGACTCAACGGATCGCGCCACGGGCACGCTCAAGCCGGGCTTCGAGTCCCGCTTCGCGTCGGACGGGCTTGGTTTGGGGCTGCTCTGACAGGCTCAGGGCAAGCCCCTGGGACCGTTACTTGCCGTTGGCCGCCTTGTAGGCCCGCAGTGCGACATTGAACGCCCCCGCGACTTCCTCTTCCGCTGATACGGCGGCGTTGTAGGCTTCTACGGAATCCGTGTATTCCTTCTGGGCGATAGCCCGGGCAGCGGCGTCGGAAGAGTCCTTGGCGTTTTCTTCAGCCGCCTGGAAGTTTTTCTCGAGGCACTGCATGTACGCCATATTCGCGGTCTGAAAAGCCTTTACCTGCTTCTGGCCGGCGAGCATTTCTTCCATGCTGGCGGTGCCGCCGTCAAGCGCGGGCGGACGCTCCGGTTCGTCGCAATCCGCAGCCTGCGCGGCGGCGCCGGCAAGGCCGAGGGCGAACGCGGCGATCGCAGCGCGCATTACTTGTGCTGGTGTGTTGGTCATTGTTCTGTTCCTTTTCCTCAGTTTTTACCGACCCAGAGTCGGGGTAGCTGATATTGGCGCTCCAGAGCCGTCGCGACTCGTTCCGCCTTGTCCTGTGTGGCCAGGCCCACCACGCGAACCCGGTAAAGGGTCTTGCCCGCTGCGGTAGCATTCTGCACCATCACGCGGCCATCCTGCACGGATAATTCCGCGGCCCAGCGGTCCGCCACGTTCTTCTGGGCGTAGGAGCCGAAGTTGACGAACCACGGACCCTCCGCACTGGCGCCAGGGCCAGGCGAACTACTGCGCGCCGCTGCCTGTGCGGCGGCGCGGGCTTCCTTCTCGCGTTGCGCCGCCGCAGCCCGGGCCCGGGCTGCGGCATCCTCTGCTGCCTTGGCTTCCGCCTCGGCCTGGGCGATGCGCTCTCCCAGTTTTTCTTCGAGGGAACGCAGTTGCTCGCCGAGGGCGGTGTTCTCAGCAGTCAGTGCTTCGACTTCGGCCCCGAGGGATTCGTTCCGCAATTCCATCTGTCGTTGACGCTCGCGGTCCTGTTCGGCTTCTTCCGGGCTGACGGTGGTAGCCAGCTGGGCCTGGAGGTTGCGAATCTCCGCTTCCAGCTCGCCGCGCTGCTTGACCACGCCATAGCCCCCGAAACCCAGCAGCGCCAGCGCCAGGATGATGACCGCGATCATCCCCCAGGGAAGATTGCGCATCCCTCCCCCGGCTTCTTCGCCGCTATCCCGGGGCGGCGGTGCATCGCTCCCGGTCGAGCCGCCACGGGCGCCGGCTGCCGCGAGGGCCGCGGCGCCCATGGCTTCGACGCTGCTGTCGCCGCTGGTAGCGGGGGCTTCGGTGGTCACGGGCGGCAGTTCTTCCGCCACTTCTCGTGGTGAGCCGGGTTCCGGGGCCAGAGTTTCCTCGTCGGAGTAATCTGCGTCGGGGTCATCCAGGTCGTTGAGAAAATCGTCCACCAACTCTTCGTCAAACATTTCTTCGGGTTCGGGTTCGGGTTCGGGTTCGGGTTCAGGTTCGGGATAGGAAGCTGGTGCAGGAGGGGGTGTTCCGCCGATCTCCCGCGCGTCGTCAAAGCTGTCCATCGCGGTGGGATCGCGCTGCAGGGGGTCTGACCAGGAATCGATATCAGTTGCTGGGGAGGGCGCTGTGGGTGCTGCCGGCGTCACGCTCACGGGTACCGGGTCCGGCGGGGCGGGGCTGCTGTCG
>CAXBBA010000121.1:0-6359 GCA_963973805.1 uncultured Halieaceae bacterium
CTCTTCGATGGCGAAGCTGTCGGGATAGCGCACTCCGGTCAGATAAAGCCCCTGGGGACCGGCGGTGGCCGCGGCCCGGGTGCGGTCGCGACCGGCGAGTAATTCCCCGAGCCAGGACTCCGGCTGGCGCCCCAGGCCCACTTCGAGCGCCGACCCCACAATGTTGCGCACCATGTGATGGAGAAAGGCGTTGGCTACCAGGCGCAGCTGGAGGTAGGCGCCGTGGCGCTGCACCAGCGCCGACTCCATGTAGCGCATGGGCGTGCGGGACTGGCAGGACGCGGCGCGGAAGGCACTGAAATCCCGCTCCCCCAGCAACTCCTGGAGCGCCCGGTGCATCCGCTCAGCGTCCAGGGGATCGCGCACCCACAGGGCGCGGCGGGCCCACAGCGCGGGCGCCGTGGGCGTGTTCGCAATGACGTAATCGTAGCGCCGCGCGCTGGCGCTGTGGCGGGCGTGGAAGTCCATGGATACCGGCACACCGTCGGCGATGCGCACCTCGGGCGGGAGCTGGGCATTGCCGCCGACGATCCAGGATTTGATGCTGCGCTCCACGGGTTGATCGAAGTGCACCCACTGCGCGGTGGCGTGCACCCCCGTGTCGGTTCGCCCGGCGCAATGCACCCGCACCGGTTCCGCGGCGATGACGGCAAGCGCCGCCTCGAGCGTGGCCTGCACCGTGGAAACATGAGGTAGATGGGGCTGGGCCTGCCAACCACTGTAGGAACTGCCGTCGTATTCGATGCGCAGCGCTATGCGCTGCCCCGGAGCCAGGGGGCGGGTGGAAAAATGCCCCGGGGGGCGCTCAGCCAATGCGGCCCAGGAGCTCGCTTGCTTCCTGTACCTGCTCCGGGGTGCCCTTGTCGGCTACTTCCTCGAGAATCGTGCGTGCGCCGTCACCATCGCCCATGTCCATGTAGGCGCGGGCGAGGTCGAGCTTGGTGGCCATCTGGTCCGCGTCGTCGGCGATCAACAGATCTTCGCTCTCACCTGCTGCGGTCTCTTCGACCGTTTTCTCTCCGTCGCTGAGCAGCGCCTCGGACAGGTCCAGCTCATCGCTGCCACCGCCGACGTCCAGCAGGTCGTCATGGGCATCGGGCGCCGAATCATCTTCAATCTCGAGGTGATCGAATTCGATTTCGCCGACGTCGTCTTCCGCTTCCGGCGCTTCCATCAGGTCCGCCGTTTGCGCGTCCTCCAGCCCCAGTTCGAGGTCCAGGGTTTCCCCGGGCTCGGCAACGGGAGCGGATTCTTCTGCGGGGACTTCCGCTTCGTCGTCGAGCTCCAGATCGAGGCCGTCGGTGAGGGAGAGTTCCTCCATCTCGTCGACGGCGGCGGCGTCGGACAGCACGCCGGCGCCATCGTCCAGGTCAAACTCGTCGGCACTGCCTCCACCGAGGAGCGCTTCGCCCCGGGCGATGGCGGCGTCGTCGCCGTGGCGGCGCAATTCTTCGAGCTGTGCCTCTGCGTTGTCGTTCTCACCCATGTCGACGTACAGCTCGATGAGCTTCACGCGGTAGGCGCCATTGCCCGGGTCGCTTTCGATCGCCGTGTTCAGCAGCTCGATGGCCTGTAGGTAGCGGCCGTAGGCGATGTAGATATCGGCCTCGGCCAGCGCATCGCCGGCGGCACCTTCATCGATGTAATCGTCGTGTTTGCGCTCTCCGTAACCGCGGCTGCCGCCACGACCATGGTCTTCTGCCTCAGGCAGGGGTGCCTCGTCGGGCACTTCGGCTTCGTCGCTGGAAGGCTCTTCTGCAGCCGCCACCGCCGCCGTCGCTGCCGCGACCGCCGCAACGGCCTCGGGCGCCTCCAGCTCGTCGCTCTTGAGGCTGACACCGGCGAAGACATCGTCATCGGGCTCCACCACGGGAACTGCACTACGGCCGGCTTCGTCGTCTTCGGCCGCCTGGCGCCGTCGCAGCAGCACGAAGCCACCACCCAGCAGGAGCACCAACAGGCCGCCGCCGATGGCCAGCCAGGGCAGACCACCGTCGTCACTGGCCGTGCTGGCTGGCGTTGCCGGTGCGGGCCGCACCGCCGGTCCCGGAGCGGGTGCCGACGCGGGCGGTGCCGACGCCGCAGCTGCCGCAGCCTCCCGCGCTTCGCGCAGGGCCTGCTCCAGCGTGGCGATCTGCTCGTCCTTCAAAGACACGATCTGCTCCAGCGTATCCAGTCGATCCGCCATGGCATTGAGTTGGGCAGCCAGTTCCGCGGAGGCCGTATCTGCTCCCGCGGGGGCGACGCTCTCGGCGTCCCGCGCTGCGGGAGTCTCGGCTTCCAGTGCAGGGGCGGCGTCATCGGGCGCCATCCGGTCCACCGGAGCATCCGTGCTGGAGACGGATTCGCCAAGCTCGGCGCTCTCGCGAACCACGGGGTCCGCCGATACGCGCAGCGTTGCCGCAGCGGTCACGCCGGGCGCACCCCGCGCCGCCTGAAATTCACGATTCTGGGCCCGCACCTCGTCCAGCGCCTGCGCCAGGTCGTCGGAGCTGACCTCCCCCGCCGCCGGCAGGTAAATGATGTACCCGGCCTTGATCTGGTTGATATTGCCGTTGATGAACGCCTCGGGGTTCAGGCGCTGGATATCCAGCATGGCCTGCTGCACCGAGATGTCCTGGGGCTTTCCCCGGGATGCGATCTGCCACAGGGTTTCATCGCGCTTGACCATGTAGCGGTTTCCCGCCCGGGGCTGCTCCACGGTCTCTGCGGAAAAATCCCGCCGGGGCATCTCCCCCGGTGGCAGGCTGCTTTCGCGCATGGCGACGGTATCGCCGGAGGTGATGGTCTCGCCTGACGGAGCAGACCCCGGCGCAGCGCGGGACCCCTCGACCGCAGGCTTGTCGGGGCGCTCGGCCTCTACACGCTCGGACGCCGACACGGTGAGCACCTCCTGGCGAAACGCCGGGGGATCCACGAGCACCGTGTATTCGCGCAGCAGTCGGCCACTCGGCCAGCGCGCTTCGATGATTACGTCGAGGTAGGGTTCCAGTACGGCTTCGGGGGTGGTCAGAACGATTTTGCCGCGGCCCGTCGCCGGGTCCACATCCACTTCAAACTGGATGCTGGTGAGAAAGTAGCTGCGGTCAACGCCGAGGCGGTCGAAGTCTTCGACGCCCGCCAGGCGGATACGGATGTCCTCGCCGGTGAGGTCGCGCGTATCAAGCAACTCCACTTCGGCCTGCAGAGGCTCGTTCAGGAACGACTTCATGTCGATCTCGCCGAGGCCGAGGGCGGATGCTGACAGGGACGATGTTGCTGCCCAAGTCGCCACGGCTGCACGCACAGCCATCTTGAGACCCACGCTAGTCTTCATTATTACGCCTTGTTGTCACCCCATGGTCGCCAGTATCCCCGAACCCAGCCAGACAACCTCACACGGCGCTGCGAAAGCGCTCTGAGGCTCGTACAGCTGGTCGGAAAATGCTTTTGCCACAACAGCTTGCAGAAAAATACAGACAAAATGCTGCAACTCGCATGACTGTAGCGTTGCGCACGAGTCTGCGTCAACCCCGCACCCTTGGCGAACTACGGGCAAAATCACCGAAAAACGGCGCCGAAGCGCCGTTCCTGATGGCTTCAGCGGTCCAGCAGCCCCTCGGAGACGAGAAGTTCAGCGATCTGGATGCTGTTCAGGGCCGCCCCCTTGCGCAGGTTGTCCGAGACCACCCACAGGTTCAGGCCCCGGGGGTGGGAAATATCCTCGCGAATGCGACTGACGAACACCGGGTCCGTACCCGCCGCGTCCGTCACCTGGGTCGCGTAGCCCCCGTCCTCGCGCTCGTCGATCACCGTCACACCCGGCGCCGTGGCCAGGAGCTCCCGGGCCCCCTCGGCGCTCAGGGCCTCGCGGGTTTCGATGTGCACCGCCTCGGCATGGCCGTGGAACACGGGAATGCGCACGCAGGTGGGGTTCACCTGAATCGAGTCGTCCTCGAAGATTTTCTGCGTCTCCCACACCATCTTCATCTCTTCCCGGGTGTAGCCGTTGTCCTGGAAGGTGTTGAGGAGGCGCGCAGTCTGGCCCGCCAGCTCCTCGATGGCAGATTTGCCCGTGCCGGATACGGCCTGATAGGTCGCCACGTTGATGCGCTCCAGGCCCACGGCGTCGTGCAGGGGCTTGAGCGCCACGAGCATCTGGATCGTGGAGCAATTGGGGTTCGCGATGATGCCCCGATTCCGCCAGTTCGCTGCCGCGTGGGGGTTCACCTCGGGCACCACCAGGGGAATATCGGGGTCCCGGCGGAAGTGGGACGTATTGTCGATCACCACGCAGCCCGCCTCTGCCGCCTTCGGCGCGAATTCCGCCGAGATGGAGCCGCCGGCGGAGAACAGGCCGATGTGCACCTGGGAAAAATCGAAATCCGCCAGGTTTTTCACCGCCACCTGCTTGCCCCGGAAGCTCACGCGCTTGCCGGCGGAGCGTTCCGACGCCAGCAGGTACAGCTCGCCGACGGGGAACTTGCGCTGCTCAAGAATTTCCACCATCGCCTCGCCCACGGCACCGGTGGCGCCGACGACGGCGACGTTCCAGGTCTCACTCATGACTCTTTTCCTGTTTGTGCGTTCAGGGCGGCCACAACGGCGTCGCCCATGGCCACGGTACCTACCCGCTGGCAATCCCCATCGGCGATATCCGGCGTGCGCAGCCCCTGATCGAGCACGGCGCCCACGGCGGCTTCGATGGCGTCCGCACCGGCGGCGCAATCGAGGGAGTAGCGCAGCATCATGGCCACGGAGAGGATCATCGCCAGGGGATTGGCCTTGTCCTGACCGGCGATATCCGGCGCCGAGCCGTGACAGGGCTCGTAGATGCCCTGCCCCTTCTCGTTGAGGGAGGCGGAAGGCAGCATGCCGATGGAACCGGTGAGCATGGCCGCCGCATCTGAAAGGATGTCACCGAACATGTTGCCCGTGACCATCACGTCGAACTGCTTCGGCGCACGCACCAGCTGCATCGCCGCGTTGTCCACGTACAGGTGCTCGAGCTCCACATCCGCGTAGTCCTTCGCCAGCTCGGTGATGACCTCGCGCCAGAGCATCGTGGCCTCGAGCACGTTGGCCTTGTCGACGCTGCACAGGCGACCACCGCGCTTGCGCGCCATCTCGAAGGCCAGGCGCCCGATGCGGCGGATCTCGCTTTCGCTGTAGATATAGGTGTTGAAGCCCTCGCGTTCCCCATCCTCGCGCTCGCGGATGCCCCGGGGCTGACCGAAGTAGATGCCGCCGGTAAGTTCCCGCACGATCAGGAGGTCCAGGCCCGAGACCAGCTCCGGCTTGAGGCTCGATGCGTCCACGAGCTGGGGATACATGATGGTGGGGCGCAGGTTGCCGAACAGGCCCAGCTCCGAGCGGATGCGCAGCAGGCCCCGCTCCGGGCGCAGGTCCCGATCCAGGCCATCGTAGTCCGGACCGCCCACGGCGCCCAGCAGCACCGCGTCGGCAGCGCGGGCCTTTTCCAGGGTGCTCGCCGGCAGGGGAAAGCCCTCGGCGTCAACGGCGGCGCCGCCGATCAGGGCACGCTCCGTGCGCAGATCCAGACCGAAACGCTCGCCGACCACGGCCAGCACCTTCTCTGCCTCGGGCATGATTTCCTGACCGATGTAATCACCGGGCAGCAACAGGATCTTGGAGCTCATGCGCTCACCTCCGGAAACAGCCAGGGGAAGCGCTGCGCGGCCCTGGCCTCGTAGGCTCGAATGGCGTCGCTGCTCTTGAGGGAAACACCGATGTCGTCCAGGCCTTCGAGCAGGCACTGGCGACGGTAGCTGTCCACCTCGAAGGGCAGCTCCCGACCATCGGGCAGCAGCACTTTCTTCTGCTCCAGGTCCACCTGCAGGCGATAGCCCTCTTCGGCGTACATCGCGGTGAACATCCCATCGACCTCGTCGGCTGGCAGCACCACGGGGAGCAGGCCGTTCTTGAAGCAGTTGTTGTAAAAAATATCCGCGAAGCTCGGCGCGATGATGGCGCGGAAACCGAAGTCCTCCAGTGCCCAGGGGGCGTGCTCGCGGCTGGAACCGCAGCCGAAGTTCTCGCGGGCGAGGAGAATGGACGCCCCCTGATAACGGGGCAAGTTCAGGGGGAAATCGGGGTTTTTGGGGCGGGACGTGCAGTCCATGCCCGGCTCCCCTTCGTCCAGATAGCGCAGCTCATCGAAGGCGTGGGGCCCGAAGCCGCTGCGCTTGATGGACTTGAGAAACTGCTTCGGAATGATCAGATCCGTGTCGACGTTGGCGCGATCCATGGGCGCCACGAGTCCCTGGTGTACCGTAAAGGCTTTCATGCCTGCTCCTCCTGCACCCGTTCCAGGGTGCGCACGTCTACGAAATGTCCCGCGGCAGCCGCAGCGGCCGCCA
>CAXBBA010000122.1:0-6349 GCA_963973805.1 uncultured Halieaceae bacterium
CCTCTGGTGGAGGAGCTCGACGGGCTCTATGCCTCGTTCCTCGACCGGCAGCTCAAGGAGCTCGATCCCATCGAACTCGCGCTCCTGCGCATGGGTGCCTTTGAGCTGCGCGAACGCATCGATGTTCCCTACCGCGTTGTGATCAACGAGGCGGTGGCGCTGGCCAAAAAGTTCGGTGCTGCGGACAGCTTCAAGTACATCAATGGCGTGCTGGATCGCCTGGCGCGCCAGCTCCGGGGACCCGAGGTCGGTGCCGGAAACTGACGCCCCCGAGGATGAATTCGGTCTCATCGACCGGTTCTTCGCCGGTCTGGATGCGGGTCCCGACGTCACCCTGGGGGTGGGCGATGATGCGGCACTGCTGCAGCTTCGTCCCGGCGAATCCCTCGCGGTGTCCGTGGACACCATGGTCGAAGGCCGCCACTTCCCGCCCCATAGCTCCGGCGAGCTTGTCGCATTCCGTGCCGTCGCCGCCGCCGTGAGTGATCTGGCGGCGATGGGCGCACGGCCCCTCGCCATGACCCTGGCTATCTCCCTTCCCACCGCCGATGAAAGCTGGCTGACGGCCTTCCGCCAGGGGCTGGAGGACGCCGTGGCCCACTTTGCGCTTCCCCTGGTTGGCGGAGACGTCACCCGCGGGCCCCTGACGCTCAGCGTGCAGGTCATGGGCGCTGTCGGCACCCGCCTGCTGCGCAGCGGTGCCCGGCCCGGTGACCAGCTCTACGTGAGCGCCGCCCTCGGAGACGCAGCGGCGGGGCTGGCGGTCATCGAGGGGCGCCTGCGCCCTTCGCCCGAGCAGGGGCAGGCGCTGCGGGAGCGCTTCTGGCGTCCCCTGCCGGATCTTGTTCTGGGGCAGGCGCTGGCAGATCAGGCCAGCGCGGCGATCGATATCTCCGACGGTCTGCTTGCGGACGCGGCCCACCTCGCCCGGGCCAGCGGCGTCGGACTGCGCATCGATAGCGCCGCTATCCCCCTCTCTCCGTCCCTGAGTGCCGCCGTGCCTCGGGAGCAGGCTCTGGCCTGGGCTCTGACGGGGGGCGAGGACTATGTGCTGTGCTTTACCGCGCCGGCCGGCGCGGTGCTGCCCGCCGGCGTTCATCGCATCGGCGAGGTCTTTGCCGGTACCGGCGTGGACTGCGATATGCTGCCTCCTTCCACGGGCTACAGGCACTTCTGATGTTCGAGAATCACCAGGGGGTATGGACGTGAATCCGCCGGGACAGGTCCGCCCCCGCATGACGGATCCGGTGCAGTTTCTGGCCTTCGGTTTTGGCTCCGGTCTGTCGCCCTGGGCGCCGGGTACGGCGGGCACCGTGATGGCCCTTCCGCTCTACCTGCTGTTCGCCGATCAGCCCCTGTGGATTTACAGCGCCATCGTGCTGCTGGCGGCGGTGCTGGGGGTGTTCCTCTGCGACCGGGCGAGTGACAGCCTGGGTGTGCACGATCATCCGGGAATCGTCTGGGACGAGTTTGTGGGTCTGTGGATCGCCCTGTGGGCCCTGCCGCCGGAACCGCTGTGGATAGCCCTGGGATTCGTTGTTTTCCGGGTGCTGGATATTGCCAAGCCCTGGCCCGTGGGCTGGCTTGATCGGCACACCCGGGGAGGCCTGGGCATCATGGTGGACGACGTGGCCGCCGGGGTCATGACCTGCGTGACGCTACACCTCGCCCTGAGCGGCATGGAGGTCCTGTGAGAATCCCGATGCTGCTGGTGCTGGTGTTCTTCGCCATGGAGCTGGGCGCCCGGGAGCTGGTGGTGGAGGCCCTGCTGCCCGGTACGGCGGTGATGCAGATCGACGGCGTGCGCACGACCCTGCGGATCGGCGAAACCCACAAGGGGGTTCGCCTGCTGGAGGCGAATGGCCGTTCCGCGCTGGTGGAAATCAATGGCCAGAGTCAGCGCGTGACCGTCTCCCAGCGTATCTCCGGGCAGTTTGTGCAGCCCGAGAAGCGTGAGGTGACGGTGCCGCGGAACGAGCAGATGCAGTACCGCACCGTTGCCGAGATCAACGGTGTGCGCCTGCCCGTCATCATCGATACGGGTGCCAACATTGTGGCGCTGAATGCAGTCCAGGCGCGCCAGGCGGGCATCGCCGCCGACGCCGGCGTCCCCTCGCGGGTACAGACCGCGGGCTCCGTGGTACCCGCGCGCAACGTGACGCTGGAATCGGTGGACGTCGGGGGCATTCGCGTACAGGGCGTGGCAGCGACGGTCATCGATGGCCCCTATCCCGCCGTCATACTGTTGGGCATGAGCTATCTGCAGCACGTTGAGCTGCAGGACCAGGGCGGCGTGCTGACGCTTCGGGCGCGCTGGTAGGAGCCACCGGTGGAGGTGCTCCCCTCGGGACGCCTCTGGTAGACTGGCGCGCCTTTTGACGACGGATGTCTGCGTGCCGGTTCGATTCATTGACTCTTCCCGCCTGCCCACGGACTGGGGGAGTCTTCCAGATGCATGGCTTCGAAGATGCGCAGGCGAACAAGGAACATCTGGTGCTTACGCTCGGTGACGTGACGGGCTCCGAGCCCGTGCTGGCCCGGGTCCATTCCGAGTGCCTCACCGGGGACGCGCTGTTCAGTCTGCGCTGCGACTGCGGCAACCAGCTGCAGGCGGCGCTTCGCGCCATTGCCCATGCGGGGCGAGGTGCCCTGTTCTATCTTCGCCAGGAAGGGCGGGGCATCGGGCTGCTGAACAAGATCAAGGCCTACCATCTGCAGAACGAGGGCCCCGATACGGTCGAGGCGAATGAGCGTTTGGGTTTCGGCGCCGACACGCGCGACTACAGCATCCTGCGGCCCATGTTTGAGCACCTGCAGATCAATAGCGTCTGCCTGATGACCAACAACCCGCGCAAGGTGGCGGCGCTTGAAGAGCTGGGCATCGATGTGGCGGAGCGCCTGCCGCTGCAATGCGACAGCAATCCCCACAACGAGAAATACCTGCAGACCAAGGGGGCCAAGCTCGGACACATATTTTGAGCCTGAGCCTGAGCCTGAGCCGGGACCTCAGTGGTTTCGGTGCACCATGCGCGAAATCAGCTCGCGCAGTTCCTCCGCCTGATCACCCCAGTCTCCCAGCAGCGCCAGCGCGCCGTCGTGGAGCTCCTGGGCGGCGGCTTCCGCTGCTTCCAGTCCCATCAGACTGATGTAGGTGGACTTTCCCGCTGCCGCGTCCTTGCCCGACGTCTTGCCCAGCGTGGCGCTGTCGCTGCGCACGTCGATCACATCGTCGATGATCTGGAACGCGAGACCCACGCGCTCGCCCAGGTCCCGCAGCAGGTCCCGCCGGGGTGCATCGGCGCCGGCGATAATGGCGCCCATCTCCAGCGCCGCGGTGATCAGCGCGCCGGTTTTCATGGCGTGCAGCGTCTTCAGTTCGTCGAGGCTCAGGGAGGCCCCCGTGGACTCCATATCCAGACTCTGACCGCCCACCATGCCCTCGAAGCCCGACGCCCGTGCAAGGCAGGCTATCAGCGTGACGCGCTGTTCGTGAGTCAGGCTCTCGTCGCTGGCGATGAGTTCGAAGGCCCGGGCCTGCAGGCCATCCCCCACGAGAATCGCTGTCGCTTCATCAAACGCAACGTGCAGCGTCGGGTGACCGCGGCGCAGATCGTCATCGTCCATCGCCGGCAGGTCATCGTGCACCAGGGAGTAGGTGTGTATCAGCTCCAGGGCTTCCGCAGCCGCGAGGGTGCGCGGGCGCGTGTCTTCGCCACCCACGGCCACCGCCGCCGCGCTCAGGAGCGCCGGACGCAGGCGTTTACCGGGGCTCCGGGTCAGGTGTTCGAGGGCGTCAGCGAGGCGCCGGGCGCGAAGCTCCGCGGCGTCGATCGCCCTGGGAACGTCATTCGGAGTCGGCATCGCCGGACTCCAGGGGCGTGCTTTCGGAGCCGTCGGGACTGAGCATCATTACCTTCTGCTCGGCGGCATCCAGGCGTTTCTGGGCTTCGCGCAGCACTTCGATGCCCCGCTCGTAGTCCGCCAGGGCCTTCTCCAGCGGCGTATCCGGTTTCTCCAGAGCCTCCACCAGGCTCGTGAGTTCCTCCTCCAGGTCCTGGAAGCTGCGGTTGGTGATTGCTTTGCTTTTGCTCACGCGCTGTTGGGTTCCCTGTAACTGGTCTCGATGGCATTGCTCCGGCACGCGGTGACGACGTCCCGGTCGGAGCTACTTCTGTCAGGTATCATAGCCTGACTCGAATCGCTCTCGACACATGCTGGAATTATGGGTTCTCTCGCTTTTCCCCACTGGGGGCATTGCCATTGGTAATGGCGCAGATTAGCTCGCTGATGATCAGGGGGAGTGTACTCCTGATCGGGCTGGCTTCGAATGTTCTCCTGGCAAGATGGCTGGGCGTTGCCGATTTCGGTGAGTACGTACTGCTCGCGAGCATCGTTCTGCTGCCCGGCCAGGCGTTAGCCAGCACCAACCTGCAACTGATGACCCGCGCCGTGGGAACAATCCCCGGTGGTGGGGTGTGCTTCCGGCGGCTGGGACTGGGGGCGCTGCTCGCCTGGGGCCTGACAGTCGTCGCTCTCCTGGTTGGGGTTCTGCTGTTTGCCATGCACCGGGGGTGGCTGGTTGTCGATGCGGACTATCGGGGGCAGTTCCTGCTCATCTGCGTTGCCACGGCGCTGCTGATGGCCGCCTGCGGTACGCAGCAGGGGATCCTTAGGGGGCTGGGGCTCGTCGCGCTTTCGGAGTATCCGATGCTGGTGGGGCGGACGGTGTTGGGGCTGACCGTTTTGGCAGTGCTGGCTGCGGGCGCCTGGCTGGACGTTCCCCGGGCCCTGACGGTGCAGCCCCTCACCTTGCTGCTCATCGCACTGTTCTTGTTTTGGGCCCTGCGGCGACGGGCGGAGCCGGGGAGGGCGCCCGGGAGTGCCCCTCCTGGAGCAAACGGGGTGCACGCTTCCTACCTGACCATACTTTCCGTGTCGTCCCTTGCTCCCCTGAGCGCCATGCTCGGAGTATTTGGAGCCGGGGCCCTGGGGGATCGCGCCGATGTGGCGAACCTCCGCGTGGCGGAATCGTTGGCGATGCTCGTGACCCTGCCCCAGGTCTGGGCCAACGTGGCGGTCTCGCCCCGGTTCGCCCGTTTCTGGAGCGAACAGAACATGGGGGCGCTGCGAGGCGAGTACCTCAAACACGCTCGTGAAGCGTTTCTGGTGGCATTCCTCGTGGCGCTGGTGGTGCTTCTGGCCGGCGAGACGCTGGTGGCGGTTCTGTACGGGGCCAGCTATGCGCAGGGCCTCGCTTCCGTCCTGCTGCCGTTGACCCTCGGGCACCTGTTCAGTGCCTATGCGGGATCCTCCGGGCAATTGCTGATTATGGCGGGTTTTGAAAGATGGGCCCTGTCCTCCCAGGTGCTGGGTGTGGTGACCGCCGTGGCGGCCATGCCCGTGTTGTTTGGGGAGTTCGGGCTGCCGGGGATTGCGCTGGCGACCAGCCTGGGCATCATCACCACCAATCTTGCGGCGCGGATTTTCGTGCATCATCGATTGCCGGTCGCGCTTCCCCTGTTGCTATTCTTGCGCAACAAGGACGCGGGCTAGAAACGCTATGAAACGCATATTCACCGTGGGAGTTCCCCGAAGCGGAACCACGCTGTGTCAGACCCTGCTGATGGCTTCGGGGCAGCTGGTGAGTTTTACGGAGTCCCATTACCTGTCCTCCCTGCCTCCGTCGAACAGCCCATTCCGGTGGGTGGCGTTTCTGGTCTGCTTCTGGCGCCTTCGTCGCTGGGCACGGCGCAACGGGTTTTCTGTGGCGCCAAAACCAGTCTTTAGGAGGGAGGCGGCCATCGCCATGTACCTGAATCTCCTGGACGCGGAGGCCAGGGCCAGGGGCAGTGACGGTTGGGTGGACAAGACCCCTGCGCACCTGCGGGTCGTGCAGGCTTTGCGGGCGCATTCCCGGCAGCTGCGTTTCATATTCTGCTATCGCGATGGCGCGGGCTGTGTCGATTCCCTGGCGAAGGTATTACCTGAGTGGCGCGGCGAGCCGGATGAGTCGGATCGGGCCTATGCGATCGCGCGCTGGCTCCACGATAGCGCTCTGTGCCACCTGCGCTTCGACGCAGATGATTCCTTCAATCTGGTGTACGAACAACTCCTTGGCGACGAGGAGTCGGTGGTTTCGTCTCTCTATGCGTTCCTTGGGCTTGCGCAGGTCCCGGCGGGGGACCGCCCCGCACTGTCCACCCTGGCAGCACAGGTCACCGATGAGAGTGAGCTATGGAAAGGAAACAATCTGCGCAGGTCCGGTGTCGAGCCGGGTGGCGAGCTGCCTACGCAAAATCTGGAGGCCCTGACGAGGCTTGTCGATGAGCTTCGCTAAGCGTGTTGCGCC
>CAXBBA010000123.1:0-6315 GCA_963973805.1 uncultured Halieaceae bacterium
GGAGTTGCCAGCGGAAGCGTCCGGCGCGCCGGGGCATGGACGAGGGCAGGGGGCCGAGCAAACGGCAGGACGGATCGAGTCCGGCGAGGGCCTGTTTCTTGAGCTGCGCGAGGAACGTCTCGCCCAGGCGCTCGTCCCGGGCATCGGCGCGCAGCAGCAACAGCTGGCCGAAGGGCGGCATGCCCGTAGCCTGGCGCCGCTGCAGCAGCGTCGCCCCCAGGGCGCCGTAGTCGTTGCGCTGCAGCGCGGCGAACAGGGGGTCGTCGGGGTAGTGGGTCTGGATCAGCACGCGCCCGCCGCTGCGTTCCCGGCCGGCGCGCCCCGATACCTGGGTGATGAGCTGGGCCATGCGCTCCTCGCCGCGAAAATCGGCGCTGTAGAGCAGGGCGTCCGCATCGATGACCCCCACGAGCTGCACCGCGGGAAAATGATGGCCCTTGGTGAGCATCTGGGTGCCCAGGATCACGCAGGGTTCCCCGCCGTTGGCGATCTCGAGCAGCGAAGCCATGGCCTCGCGGGAACGCATCGCATCGCTATCCACGCGATGCACGGGGCAGGGCAGCAGTTTGCTGAGCTGCTCCTGGGCCTGTTCCGTGCCCAGGCCCCGGGTGAGCAGGGTGTTGCTGTGGCACTCGGGGCACTCCCGGGGCAGGGGGCGCTGGGCGCTGCAGTGGTGGCAGCGCAGGCGCCGGTCCCGCAGGTGCACGGTCATGCGCGCATCGCAGTGGTCGCAGTCTGCGATCCAGCCGCAGCTGTGGCACTGCAGCGTCGGCGCATAGCCCCGCCGATTGAGGAACAGCAGCACCTGGTGTTTTTCTATCTGTACGGTCTGGCGTACGGCGGCGAGGAGCGTGTCCGTCATGCCCCCCTGCAGCGACTGGCGCCGCAGATCGATGGTTTCGAGCTTTGGCAGCGTCCCGCTGCCGGGCCGCTCGTACAGGTGGTGCACTTGGTAGCGCCCCCGGTGCGCGTTCAGCAGGGTCTCCAGGGAGGGGGTGGCGCTGCCCAGGAGCACCGGGCAACCTTCGAGCTGGGCGCGTTTCACCGCGACGTCCCGAGCCGCATAGCGAAAACCGTCCTGCTGTTTATAGGAGCTGTCGTGCTCTTCATCCACGATGATGAGGCCCGGGTGGGCCAGGGTGGAGAAGATGGCAGAGCGCGTGCCCAGGACGATGCCGGCGCTGCCGGAGCGCGCCGCCTGCCAGGCCGCGAGGCGCTGGCCATCGCTGAGCCCGGAATGGAGGACGGCGATGGGGGTGCGAAAGCGCGCTTCGAAGCGCGCGACGGTCTGGGGTGTGAGGCCGATCTCGGGGATCAGCACCAGGGCCTGGCGACCTTCTTCGAGGCAGCGCGTGATGAGGCGCAGATACACCTCGGTCTTGCCCGAGCCCGTAATGCCCTGGAGCAGGTGGCTGCTGAAGCGGCCCAGGGGCACCGCGTCCACTGCCGCGGCCTGCTCCTCCAGCAGTACGGGCCCCGGTTCCCGCGTTGACGGGTCCAGGTGCCCGGCGTCGAGGTGGCAGCGCTCGATGAGCTCCTTGCGCTGCAGTTCCCGCAGCACGGCGGTGCTGATTCCCGCGGCGGCGAGGCGCTCCCCGGTCTGCGATGACTCCTGCAGCAGCGCGATGGCCTTTGCCTGGGAACGCGCTCGCGCGAGCGCCCCTTCCGCGAGGCCCTGGCCCCGGTCCGTCAGGCGCCAGCCATCCCGGGGCAGCTCCCGGCCCTCGCGCAGCAGCTTGGGCAGTGCCGCAGAAAACACGTCGCCAGCCGGGTGCTGGTAGTAGCTTGCGGCCCACAGGCAGAGCTGCTGCACCGTGGGGCTGAGCAGGGGCTCGTCGTCGAGGACGGCGGTGGCGGGACGCAGTTGATCGTCGTCGAAGGTCGTGGAGTCCGCCAGTTCCGTGAGGATCGCCGTCAGCTGGCGCGGGCCGAAGGGCACGCGCAGGCGCTGGCCCGGGCGCAGATTCTCGGGATTCACACCGTCGGGCGGCAGGTAATCGAAGAATCGGCGCAGGGGTACGGGAACAGCGAGGCGGAGTACGGCGGGCACGATGGGCGCAGAATACCAGACCAAATCCTGGTGCGACACGCGCTCACATCGTGGTTGCCAGTTCCCCCGGGGGCTGCGCGGAGTCGCAGTGCGCATCGGGTTCCGTGCCCCGCCGGTAGAACTCCCTGTCGCGAAGGCAGCTGGCACAGTCCGGCGGAACTTCGCCGGGGCAGGGGGTGGCGGTGACGATGTCGTCGGGAACGGGAAAACGGTGCGCCGGCCTCGTCACCAGCAGCCGCGCCATGATGTCCTTCCAGATCGTCGACGCACCGTAATGTCCCGATTGCACAAAGCGCATCGATGAGCCGTCGTTGTTGCCGATCCACACCAGGGCCAGAAGGTCCGAGGTATAGCCCACCGCCCAGTTGTCCCGGAGCAGGTCCGTGGTGCCGGTTTTCGCGGCGACCTGGTGCCGCCCGATGTACAGATCCGACCGGGGGCCAAAGGTCGATGCCCGCGCCGTGTCGTCCGACAGGATGCTGTTGATGAGAAAGGCGGTGCCCGCCTGGAACGAGCGCTGCCCGTCGCAGGGGCCCGTTGCGCAGGGCCTGGCATAGTGCAGGCGCCCGTCGCGAGCGGTTATGCGCAGAATCGGATCGGGGGCGACCGCCACTCCGAGGTTGGGGAACACGCTGTAGAGCTGGGCCAGGTCCAGCATGCGCACCTCACCGCTGCCGAGGGTCAGGGCGAAGCGGAAGGCGTTCTGCTGCTCCCAGCCCCCCACTCCCAGCTCCCGGGCCTTGGCGATGAACTGCGGTACGCCGATGGATACCAGTTCGTTCACGGCGGGGATGTTGCGCGAGGCCGCCAGAGCCTCCCGCAGCGTGACAGCGCCGCGGAACAGGTGGTCGTCGTTGCGCGGCACGTAGTCCCCCTCGTCCGGAATGGCCAGGGCGACGGGCCGGTCGCTGAGTATGGAGGTCGCCGTGCGTCCCCGCTCAAGGGCCATGGCGTAGGTGAGGGGTTTGATCGTGGATCCCGGTTGGCGCAGGCTCAGGGTCAGGTTCACCGCGCCGTCGATGTCCCGGGCAAAGTAGTCGATGCTGCCCACCATGCTGAGGATGTCGCCGCTGCGTGGGTCCGTCACCAGAGCCGCACCGTTGCTGACACGGTGCCGGAACATGCGTCGGACGCCCTGCGTGACCTTGTCCTGCACCTGCCGGTGGAGCGCCAGATTAAGGCTGCTGTGGATCGTCAGGCCCCCGGTGGTGAGGACGTGCTGGCCCAGGCGCTGCTCAAGCAGGCGTTTGACGTACAGGGTGAAATGGGGCGCGGGCATGGCCATGCGCTGGGGGGCAAAGCGCAGGGAGCTGGCGAGGGCTTCGCGGCGCTGTTGTGCAGTGATGAAGCCCTCCTCGTGCATGCGGTTCAGGACCACGCGGCGCCGGTGCAGATGCGCCGTGTTTCCCACCCGAAAGGGGCTGTAGCTGGAGGGGGCGCGGAGGATTCCCGCGAGGAAAGCGCATTCGCTGAGGGACAGGCTCATGGCGCCGCGACCGAAGTAATGGCGAGCGGCGGCTTCAATACCGTGGGCCGTACCCCCCCAGGGGACCTGGTTGAGGTACATCTCCAGTATTTCCTCCTTCGAGAGGTGGCGCTCGAGGCGCCGCGCGAGAATGACCTCCCGATACTTGCGCAGCAGCGTTCTTTCGGAACCCAGCACACGGTTCTTCACCAGCTGCTGGGTGATCGTCGATCCTCCCTCGACGATAGTGCCCTCGCGCAGATTGCTCACCAGGGCGCGCAGAATCCCCGTCGGCGAGAAGCCACTGTGGCGATGAAACTCCCGGTCCTCGATCGCTATGACCGCGTTGATGAGGTTCCCGGGTACCGCGTCCAGGCGGACGGGTACGCGATCCTCGCGGTCAAAGAACCGATAGAGCTCCTCGCCGTGGCGATCCAGCAGAACACCGGAGGCCGCAGGCTGCTGCGCCGCTATCTCCGCCGCGGAGGGTTGCCCCCGGAGCAGCGCGATGTGGGTGGCCCCGGCAAGGAGCGCTATGGCCAGGGGAACGAGGTACAGCGGTTTCGTCGCTAACCGGTACACCGGCATTCATCGCCAGCCGCGGGGAGCCGGGATCACACCGTCGTTCAGCGGCAGTCGGTGTAGCAAAGGCCGCTGCCGCCGGTGCTGATGGTGGCCCCCACCCGGCACTGGCGCGCACCGTCGATGAGCCCGCTATTGGGATTGGTGCAGCCGCCAGGCAGCGTGATGCCGTCGATGCGCTGGGCCAGGCCAGAAGTGTTTTCGAAGATATTGAGGGAGCCCGTCGAGATGGGCACGGATCCGCCGGACGGGGAGTCGATGAACCCCAGGACGGCGCCGCCTCCGCCGTTTCCCCCGTCAGCCCGGGCGCTGTTCAGTAGCTGGACGCCGGAGCCGCCACTGATCAGCGCACCCCCCAGGCACAGCAGGAAGAGCCCGTTGATTCGTCCCTGGCGAAGGGCGCCGTGGGCCAGGGCTACGCCCAGCAGCAGTACGCACAGCGCCAGCAGCGCATAGGAGCCCATGACGGGGACCTGATTGGACGCGGGGGAGTACACAATCTGCGCTGACGCAATGCCTGGCGCGGTGAGGGCCAAGGCACCGAGCAGCCAGGGGAGGCTGCGGCGACCGGCGATGGCTCGGGTCTGGCGATACATGGCGGATCCTCGCTGAGAAAAGTCGGCTCGGGGGCGAGTTCGCGCTTCGCGAAGCAGAAAACTGCGCCACCTGCACTCCAAACGCGCAGGGGGAACAGAAACAGGGTCAGTTATTGTGCCGGGGAGGAATCGGGGGTGCTTGCGCCCGGCAAAAGTTCTGTTAAAATCCGCGCCCCGTTTGCCGGTGCTCTACCGACCGGCGACTCCCAGGTACGGTGCTCGACGATGAACGAATTCCGATCGGGTTGCGGTGCCAACTGTTAGGAGATAGACCATGAAAGCTGATATTCACCCGCGTTACCAGGCGGTTACCGCCACCTGCAGCTGCGGCAACAAGATTGAGACGCGCTCTACCCTGGGCGAGGACTTCTCCATCGACGTTTGCTCCCAGTGCCACCCCTTCTTCACGGGCAAACAGAAGATCGTCGACAGCGGTGGTCGTGTGGACCGTTTCAAGAAGCGTTTCGGATCCCGCGGCAGCGCCCGCTGAGCATTCCGACGCTGACGAAGATGCCGCCCCCGGGGCGGCATTTTTTTTGTCCGCCTGCCGGGGTTTTGTTCCCCCGGGTCAGAAAATCTCCTGAATGAGGTCGTCGGTGCCCTGGGAGTTGGCGGCGCCCGCGCTGTCCTCGGCCTCGGGCAGGTGCTCGACGCGGAAGTACTCGAAGATCGCGTTGCGCTGATCCATCCCGGCGAGGAGTCCCGTGTCCGGATCGATGCGCACGTGACTGATGCCCGCAGGCAGGCGTCGGGCTACTTCGGGCTGGTCCGCCAGGGCCTCGCGCATATAGTTGATCCAGATCGGCAGCGCCGCGGTGCCGCCGAATTCCCGGCGACCCAGGGGGGTGTAGTTGTCGAAGCCCACCCAGGTGGTGGTCACCACCTTCGGGTTGTAGCCTGAGAACCAGGCATCCATGGGACCGTTGGTCGTGCCCGTCTTGCCCGCGATATCGCCCCGTTCCAGCACCAGGGCACGCCGCCCCGTTCCCTTGCGAATCACGTCCTGGAGGATGCTGTCGATGATGAAATTCACCCGCTCATCCATGACCCGCGGAGCCCTGGGCAGGCGCTGGCGCTCCAGAATCTCTTCCATGGACAGTTCCAGGCTGTCGTCCGGCAGGTCATCGCAGTTGTGGCAGACCGTGGGCGGCGCGGCGCGGAACACTTCGTTGCCCATCAGATCATCGATGCGCTCGATGAGGTAAGGCTCGACGCGATAGCCCCCGTTGGCGAGCGTCGCGTAAGCGGTGGCGATCTCCAGGGGTGACATGGCGTGGGTGCCCAGGGCCAGGGACAGGTCCGGCGCGAAATCCTCGGTGTCAAAGCCCAGGGTGGTCGCGTAGTCGATGAAACGCTGGATGCCGAGTTGCTGCAGCAGGCGAATGGAAACCAGATTGCGCGACTTGGTCAGGGCCCAGCGCAGGCGCGTGGGGCCGTAGAAACGGCCGCCGTCGTTCTCCGGGCGCCACACACCTTCAAGGGAGCTGTCCTCCATGACGATGGGGGCGTCGTTGATGATGCTCGCGGCGGTGAAGCCGGCGTCCAGGGCGGCGCTGTAGAGAAAGGGTTTGAAGTTCGAGCCCGGCTGGCGCTGGGCCTGGGTGGCGCGGTTGAACTTGCTC
>CAXBBA010000124.1:0-6297 GCA_963973805.1 uncultured Halieaceae bacterium
CGACGGTCTCGACGAGGTGGGCAATACCACCGCCGCCATCGGCAAGGGCTTTGCCATCGGCGCCGCAGCGCTCGCCGCCCTGGCGATCATCGCGGCGTTCGTGGAGACGGTGCAGGTGAACAACCCGGGCTTCTCCCTCGAGCTGTCGGACCCGGCGGTGCTGGTGGGCCTGTTTATCGGCGGAACCATCCCCTTCCTCATCGCGTCGATCACCATGACCGCCGTCGGCGACGCGGCCTTCGAGATGATCAATGAGATCCGTCGCCAGTTCCACGAAATCCCCGGACTGCTCGAGGGCAAGGCGGAACCGGACACGGCGCGCTGCGTGGATATCGCGACCACGGCCGCCCTGCGCCGCATGATCCTGCCCGGCGCCATTGCGGTGGGTGCGCCGGTAATTGTGGGCATGGGACTTGGCGCCGCGTCCCTGGGTGGTATGCTCGGCGGAGCACTTCTGGGCTGCGTACTTATGGCCCTGATGATGGCCAATGCGGGCGGAGCCTGGGACAACGCCAAGAAGTATGTCGAGAAGGGCAACCTCGGCGGCAAGGGATCCGACACACACAGCGCCTGTGTGGTTGGCGACACGGTGGGCGACCCCTTCAAGGACACGTCGGGGCCATCCATGAACATCCTGATCAACGTGATGGCGATCGTCAGCCTGGTGATCGCGCCACTGCTGTGAACTCACCATGAGGACAATGCCGCCATGCGCGATGTAGATCTGGCAATCACTGGCGGTGAAATCCTCACCATGACTGACACGGGAACGGTGCCTTCGGGCACCGTTCTCATTTCTGGCCAGCGCATCGTGGCCGTGGGCAGCGAGGCGGACGTGGGCCCCTACCGGGCGCAGCGGACCCTGGATGCGGCCGATCAGGTCGTCATGCCCGGCTTCGCCAACTGCCATACGCACATCGGCTCCAACGTGCTCCTGCGGGGCCTGAATGAAGACGCGGCGCTATTCGAATGGCTCCAGAGCATGTGGCGCCTGAAGGAGAACTTCGACCACGAGACCCTGCGCCTCGCGAGCCTGGCGGGGCTGGCGGAGATGGCCCTGGCGGGCATCACCGCGTTCAACGAACACTTCGACGCCTATGCGGTAACGCCGGAAATCAACGCGCTGGAAACCATCCCCCTGCGCGCCACGCTCGGCTATGGCTTTGCCGATGTCGGGCTCTATGCCAGAGTCGGTCCCTGGTCCTACGAGGCGCTGGAGAACTTCTCGGCCATCGTCGACCAACACCACAACACCCTGCACGGACGACTGCGTGTCGCCCTGTCACCCCACGCCACCTACTCCTGCACCGAGCGACTTTGGCGCCTCTGCGCGGCCGTTGCCGCCGAACACGACCTCACGATTCATACGCACCTTTCCGAGGGGCAGCAGGAGCACCGCTTTGTTGCGGAGCATCACCAGGCCACACCCACCGCCTGGCTGCACCGTTTGGGACTCCTCGCGCCCAATCTTACGGCAGCGCACTGCACCACGCTCACCGATGAGGACGTGGCCCTGTTGGCGGACCACGACGTGAAAGTCGCCCACTGCCCCATCAGCAACGCCAAACTTTGCAGCGGCATCCTGCCCATGCGCCAGCTTCGCGACGCCGGGGTCACCGTGGGCCTGGCCACCGACGGTCCCGCCAGCCACAACACCCTGGACATGTTCCAGGAAATGAAATTCGGCGCCATCACGCACAAGAACCACAATCTCGACCCGGAGCTACTGACCGTGCAGGAAATGCTCACCATGGCGACGCGGGACGCGGCCCGGGCCATGCACCTGCCCGAGGCCGGCACCCTCGCCCCGGGGCAACTCGCGGACCTGATCGTGGTCGACCTGAACAAGCCCCATTGCGCTCCGCGCTACGACTCCAAAGCCGCGCTGGTCTATTCGAGTCGCGCCGACGATGTGGTGCATACGGTGGTGGATGGCGCCATCGTGGTGGAGGACGGCGTGCTCCAGGGCATTGATCTTGCATCACTGCTGCAGGAACTGCGGGAGCGCGCCAGCGCCCTGCGTCAACGAAGCGGAGTCTGAGTCCATGCAAGACGAACAGGTGGTACACGCGGTAGACGAGTGGCTGCCCCTGCGCTGGGGAATTCCCCTGGGCTTCCAGCAGCTACTGGCGGCCTACGCGAGCATCATCATCGCGCCCCTGGTTCTGGCCTCTGCCCTGAACTGGCCCCAGGAGCAGACCACCTACCTGCTCGCCATGGGTCTGCTGGGATCGGGTATCGCCACGCTGATCCAGTGTCTGGGGATTCGCGGACTGCCCATCGGCACCCGCCTGCCCGTTGTGCAGGGCACCACCGTTGCGGTCATTCCCCCGCTCATCGCCATCGGTGCGAACGGCGATCTCACCGCCATGTTCGGCGGCACCATCGTCGCGGGCGCCACCTGCCTGCTGCTGGCGGGCCACTGGAGCCGCCTGCTGCGCTTCTTTCCACCCCTGGTGACGGGCACGGTGATCACGGTGATCGGCGTAAGCCTGCTGCCCGTGGCGGTGATGTGGCTGTCCGGCAGTGACTTCTTTTCCCGCATCGCCATTCTGGTGGGGCTGGTGGCGGGGAGCATCGCCGGGGCCGCCATGGGCATGTCGGATTTTTCCGGACTGGGTGACGCGAGCTGGCTCGCCCTGCCCCTGCCCTTTGTGTTTGGCGCACCGACCTTCACCGTGGCCGCCTGCGCCGCCATGACCGTGACCATGCTGGTCACCATGGTGGAGTCCACCGGCGACTACCTGGCCATCGGCGAAGTCTGCGACCAGCATGTGGACTCCTCAGCGCGTTCCCCTTCACCACGTTCTCCCAGAACATCGGCGTGATTCGCGTCTCGGGTATTCGCAGCCGCTACGTAGTCGCGATCACCGGCGCGATGCTCATCGCCCTGAGCCTCGCTCCCAAGGCGGCCGCCCTGGTCGCCAACATTCCCACACCGGTGCTCGGGGGCTGTGGCCTGGTGCTGTTCGGCAGCATCGCCGCCACGGGCATCCAGACCCTGCGCCGCGTGGATTTCGAGCACACCGGGAACGTACTCACGGTGGGGATCAGCCTGGGCGCAGCGATGCTGGTGGTCGCCAACCCGATCTATTTCTCGGCGATGCCCAAGGCGGTGGCGGACATTCTGAACAATCCCATCACCCTGGGCGCGAGCAGCGCCGTGCTGCTGAACCTGGTGTTCAACGGGGCAGGCAAGGCTCAATGATGCGATAGAGCTCGGGGCGATGGGTCGCCACCTCCCCGGGGCTCAGGCCCTCCAGGGAGTGGGGATACTTCAGCCACTGGGTGGTTTCATGGAGAAAGTAGTCGGGGCGACGATCCGTGAGGTTCCGCGTCGGCTTGAAGTACGGCACCGCCACGCGAATATCATGGGGTGTGTTCAGGCGCGCCCGCTCTGTCAGGGTTCGAATCACCGCATCGATGGTGCTGCCCGTATCAAATACGTCGTCGACGATCAGCAGCCGATCCTCGCGAGTCACCTTCTTCACCAGATAGCCGAGGCCGTGAATGCGAATCTCGGATGAGCGTCCGTCGATGCCCTTGTAGGAGGACGTACGGATCGCGATGTGATCTGTTTCGATACCGCGGTAGGCCAGGTATTCCTGCACCGCCACACCGATCGGCGCACCGCCACGCCAGATGGCGATCATGATGCTGGGCCGAAAGTCGCTCGCCACAACCTGCGCCGCCAGGCGAAAGGAATCCTCCAGCAGGTTCTGGGCGGTGAGATAGACTTTTTCTGCCATGGGCAATCCCCCGGTATTCCAAGTTGTCAGTGTATCCAATCTTGCGCTACGCTCGACCTTTACCTAGCTCGGTCGCCAGGTATTTCAATTCAGTTCCGCAGTGCAGACGGAACCGCCCGCAAGCCACCGACCGTACCCCCGGGCGCAGAGTCGCCCCTGATTCATGGGAAATGGCATGAGAAGGCTTGGTGCAAGCATGCTGGTGGCCTCGCTGACCTGCTTTGGTCAGCTCACCACAGCGCAGACCTACGATTCGATCATCGGCGAAGCCGCCACCATGGCCACGCCGGACGCGCACTGGTTCTCGGTAAAAGGCGATGATATCGCCTATCTCGTGAACGGCGACAGTGGCCGCGTTGAGGGGACGCTCACGCTATCCATGTTCTCTCCAGCCATCGAACCCGACCTGGCGGCGCAGCGGATATATTCCTACGGCAGTTTTTACTCCCGCACCTACTACGGCGACCGCACCGACGTTGTGCTTGTCTTCGACGTCGAGTCCAACCTGCCCATCAAGGAAGTCGAGATTCCGCCGAAGTCCGCCGGCATTGGTCACGGAGGCATGATCGGCCTTATCGACGAGCGCTTCATCGGTGTCTGGAATATCACACCCGCCATGTCCGTGAGCCTGGTGGACACGAGCAATGACAGCTTTATCGGGGAGATATCCACCCCCGGCTGCGCCGGCGTCTACCCCGTGGAGCACGGCTTTCTCATGCCCTGCGCCGACGGCCGCGTGCAGTACATCCGCCTGAATGAGCGGGGCCAGGAAGTCGCCCGTCTGCGCAGCGACGCGTTCTTCAACACCGGCGACGACCCGGTATTCGACTATGCCATACCCAGCGAAAACGGCTGGCTGTTCCTCACCCTCGAGGGCCTGGTTTACGAGCTCAGCCTGTCGGAGAGCACCGTAGCAGTCAGCCCGGGCTGGCCCATCAACCCGCCCGATGAAGAAGACGCCCGGGATCTGAATGGCGTCGCCATTCCCGCCGATGACCACTGGCGCGTGGGGGGCAAGCAACCCTTTGCCTATAACGCCGAGCACAAGCTGCTGGTCACGGTGATGCACGAAGGGGGTGGCCAGGAAACCTTCGAAGATCCGGGAACGCAAATCTGGGCCTTCCATACCGAAACCGGACGCCGCGCTTATGTCCTGACCATGGACGAGGGAGTCACCGCGGGGTCCGTGGAACTCACGGGAGACAGGGACCCCCTGCTGCTGATTGGCACCAGCAAGGATGGGGAAGTGCGAATCCACGATGCCCTCAGCAGCCGCTTGCTGCGCACCGTCGACCAGGTATCCGGCCGCTGGGGCAGCTCGATCCAGCGCCTGCAATAACCGTGGACCCGTTCCTGCAACTTATCCTCACCCTGCCGCTGGCGGTGCTGATGATCACGGCGAGTCAGCACAAGCTTGGGAACCGCGTCCGCTTCGCCGCGCAGCTGGGGGCCTACGCGCTGCTCCCCGCACCGCTGCTGGCCCCCGTGGCCCGGGTGCTGCCATGGCTTGAGCTCGGCGCCGGTCTCGCCCTGCTGATTCCCGCCCTGCGTCCGGTGGCGGGCTTTCTTACCGCCGCGTTGCTGATGGTGTATGCACTGGCCATGTTCCTGAATCTGCTCCGGGGTCAGCGCCAGATTGACTGCGGCTGCGGTGGCCCGCCGCAGCCGCTCTCGGGCTGGCTCGTGAGTAGGAATCTTGTGCTGGCGGCAGTTGCCCTGCTCCTGCTGCTTCCCGTTGCGCCGCGCGGCCTGACGCCGATGGACGGCTTCCTTCTGCTGCTGCTGACAGCCCTCGTCTCGGTCGCCTACCTGACCCTGGGGCAGTTGCTCGCAAACTTCGCGCTTCTCAAAGGCTGGAATCACCATGAGTCCTGAAACCCTGAGCATTTTCGTTGTCATCCTCGGCCTGGTGGTCACGCTGTTACTGTTGCTGGTGCTTGCGCTCGCGCGCCAGATTGGCATTCTGCATACGCGCCTGGCCCCTGCGGGCGCCCTCACCACCAGCGATGGCCCGGAGATTGGGAAAGCCGCGCCCAGGCTGGCCCTGCGCGACATCTTCGACCGGGATCAAAGCATCGGAGGCCCCTCTGCGCAGGCCGTACTGCTGCTGTTCGTTTCACCCAGCTGCCCCATCTGCAAGGAACTCCTGCCGGTGGCCCGCTCCCTGGCTCGCCGCGAATCCCTGCGCCTGCTGTTTGCCAGCGATGGAGGGCGCCTGGAAGATCACGCCGAGTACATCGCGAACCAGGACCTCCGGGAGTACCCCTACCTGCTTTCCGCCGAACTGGGCATGAGTTTTGGCGCCAGCAAACTGCCCTTCGCCGTACTCATCGATCGCGACGGTATTCTCCGCGGCCGGGGCCTGGTGAACAGCCGGGAACATCTCGAAAGTCTGGTGGAATCCATGCTCAGCGGCTTTCATTCATTGCAGGACTACCTCGTGCAGGAACGGGGACTGGAGCAACCTTCATGAGCTCACCCTCTTCGCTCTACGAAAAGCTACTGCGGGATCTAGATGCGGCGACAACGGGCACGCTGCGGTTTTTCG
>CAXBBA010000125.1:0-6280 GCA_963973805.1 uncultured Halieaceae bacterium
TCACACCGCGGCCGACGCTTATCTCGAGACCGTCGGCCGGGCGCACACCCGCCGCCTTGGCGCTTCGGAACTTGCTGCGGTGGTAGGTTCGGAGCAGATTGTGGCGGGTTTTCGGGTCCCCGAACGCTCCGTAAACACGCAATGGATCGCCGATCGACTTTGCCAGCGACTGATCGATGATCCCGCCATAGAGTTACGCCTCGGTGAGCGCGTTCTTTCCGTTGCTGGGGATGAAAGTCGGGGACGGAGTCGCTGGCAGGTTCGCACCACCGACGCTGTCGATGGTCCCTTCACCCGGGTTTTTAATGCGCTCTGGGAAGGGCGTCTGGCCGTGGATCAGACTGTGGGGCTGGCGCTGCCGCCGCGCTGGAGCAATCGCTATCGTCTGGCGCTTTTCCTGCGCACGGATCGCCCCGTCGCAAGTCCCTGTGCCATCGTCGCCACGGGACCTTTTGGTGATGTGAAGAATTACAACGATCGGGATTTCTACCTTTCCTGGTACCCCGCGGGGCTGGTGCAACAGAATGCGCTGATCGCCCCGCCCTTCGGTGCAGAGCTGTGCAAACCGGAACTGGCTCCGGTCTCCGAGGCGGTGATTGCATCGCTAGGGAGCCTGCTGCCCTGGGTTCGGGACATTCGGGAGCGCTGCGAGCTGATGCGTCTGGAAGGTGGATGGGTGTATGCCGAGGGCGAGGGTTCCCTTGCGGATCCGTCGTCGACGTTACATCGCCGGGACAGCTATGGAACCCGCCGCCACCGTGACTATCTATCGATTGATACGGGGAAATACTCCACAGCCCCCTGGGTGGCAGAGCAGTTGATTGACTCGCTGTAACCCGTCGTCAGTCTTTATCGTCGAACACCTGGGCCTTCCAGTCCGGGCCCAGGTTTTCTTCCAGGTAATCGCGCATGAACTGGCGGATTTTCTGTGAGGGGGTCAGGTCCTCCTGGTCACAGAGTTCCTCAAACGCCGCTTTCTTTTTCGGGTCGACGAGAATCGTCAGTCTTGCGGTGCGCTTTTCCATGCTTATGCTGAATCCTGGCCTGATCATGAGGTAGTACTGTTCACCAACGAAGTGTATCGAAACCGATACGCCGGCCCCACTGTCCTGTACGGTTTCAGGGGTGATCCGTTCCCGGGAGAAGGGGGCCGGAGCTTACCAGGGCCTTGCCCCGTTCCGTATCCGTGAAACGCTCGAAGTTGGCGACGAATTTCTGCGCCAGGGACGTCGCTTTTTCGGACCACTGCTCTGGATCTTCGTAGGTCTTTCGAGGATCCAGTATGTTCCCGTCCACCCCGGGTAGAGCCACCGGCGTGGCGAGATTGAACAGGGGCAGGGAATGGAATTCCGCGTCCTCAATGGAGCAATCGAGGATGGCATCGATGATCCTGCGGGTGGCCTCGATGGAGATGCGCTTCCCGGTGCCATTCCATCCCGTGTTCACCAGGTAGGCCTCGGCGCCTGCGTGTTGCATGCGTTTTTTCAGTACCTCGGCGTAGCGTGTCGGGTGAAGGCTCAGGAACGCGGCACCAAAGCACGCGGAAAAAGTGGGAGTGGGTTCCCTGATCCGACCACCACAGCGTGTCTTCGGTGGTCGAATCCTTCACGAAGTACTTATCCTTGGGCGACCGCCCGGTGAAAATTCCGGTGTCCACGGCAACGGCACCACTTTCCGTTACGCGACCGCGCTCATAGCCCGTCAGGTCCGGCCGGGTCTCTTCCTGAAACAATGTTTCGTAGTCCGGGTTGTACAGGATCTCTTCGGCGTTCTGAATGCCGTAGGAGCGGAGTTGATCGGCGATCGAAGGGGTAGAGGGGGCGGTCATGGGGGGTGGCCTCGTTAACGCATTGGCCAAACATTAACATTGAAAACATGTTAAATACAATTTGATTAACATATAATGATAATTATTCGGGTGAGTTTTCCCGTCCTGTTTTTGTCTCGTTGCCACACCGGACAGCTTTCTATGTCTCATCGTCAGCATCTGTTTTCCCTGCGAGTGGGCTATGCGCTGCGGGAGGCGTTTGCTGCAGGCTATGGATCTGCGGAGCTGCGCCGGGACCTGATTGCTGGTGCCACGGTGGGTGTGATTGCCATCCCCCTGGCCATGGCGCTGGCGATCGCCAGTGGCGTTCCTCCCCAGTATGGCCTGTATACGGCGATGATCGGTGGTGCAGTGATCGCTCTGTTCGGCGGCAGTCGCTACAGCGTTTCCGGGCCCACCGCCGCGTTTGTGGTGATTCTCGTGCCGCTGGCGGAAAAACATGGGCTTGCGGGACTCCTCGTGGCTTCGGTGATGGCGGGGGTCATTCTCATCGCCATGGCCTTTGCGCGCCTGGGTCGCTTCATCGAATACATACCCGAATCCGTAACGCTGGGATTTACCGGCGGCATCGCAATCGTCATCGCCGTACTTCAGCTGCCGGATTTCGCGGGACTCTCGCTGGGGCCCATGCCGACCCATTTCGTCGATAAGCTGGGGGCGATCGCGAGTGGCTTCGGAGGATTCGACCCGGCAAGCACAACGGTTGCGTTGACCACCCTTGCGGTGATGTTCCTGTGGCCCCGCCTGGGTACCGCCGTGCCTCCCCATCTTCCGGCATTGGTGATCGCGAGCGTTCTGGCCCTGATCATGGCCGGGTTTGATCTGGAGGTGGATACGATTGCTTCGCGGTTTCACTATTTGACGCCGGAGGGCAATGAGGCCGCAGGGGTTCCTCCCTACCTGCCCCACCTGGCGTGGCCCTGGCAGCGGGGCGCCGCCGACGGTGCGCCGATGGAGATGTCCTGGGCATTGCTTACGGAGCTTTTGCCCGCTGCGTTCGCCATCGCCATGTTGGGGGCCATCGAGTCACTCCTGTGTGCCGTGGTGCTCGATGGCATGTCCGGTCGACGTCACAGCGCGAACAGTGAACTGCTGGCCCAGGGCCTCGCAAATGTGGTCACGCCGTTCTTTGGTGGCATCACTGCCACTGCAGCGATTGCCCGGTCCGCAACTAACTTCAAGGCCGGAGCCGTATCCCCGCTGTCTGCACTGACCCATTCCCTGGTGGTGTTTCTGGGGCTGGTGCTGTTTGCCGGGTTCCTCGCTTACCTGCCCATGCCGGCGATGGCCGCCCTGCTGATTGTTGTGGCATGGAATATGAGTGAGGCGCCAAAGGCGGTGCAGCTGTTGAAGCGCTCACCCGGTAGCGATGTGCTGGTGTTCATCACCTGCCTCAGCCTCACCGTCCTCTTCGACATGGTGATCGCAATCACTGTTGGTGTTCTCCTCGCTTCCCTGTTGTTCATGAAGGATCTGGCGGCTATTACCCGGGTGGTGGAGATCAGCGATCGTCGGGAATACCGCCAGGGGGCGTTGCCGGCGAACTGGAAGATTTGCAAGATACGGGGGGCGCTGTTCTTTGCCGCAGCGGATCGAATCTTTGCCGAGATTGCACACCACGCCGAGGGTGTGGAGGGCATAGTCCTGCATATGCGCTATAGCTCTTACCTCGATGCGGGGGGGGCGTCGACGATTCAGAAGCTTATGAGCCATTGTGAGGAGCGCGGTATCGTGCTGTATTTTTCTGCCTGGCAGTTTCAACCCCTGAAGACCCTCGCCCGGGCCAGGGGCGTGGGTGCCAGTCCCCTGGAAAAATCTTTTCCGACCCTTGCCCACGCGCTGGAAGCCGCTCGAAACGGGGGTGCCGATGACGCTTGATGAAGCGGTTAGTGCCGGTGAGACGGGTCGCTGGCTCGACGCGCAGCTGCGGGTGAGCCCCAGTAACTGTGACGAATGGTTTGTGTTGCTGCGCGACCGGGATTACAAGTCTTTCGTGTTGCTCGATAATGAGCAGCGTCCCATTGCGATGAGTGACCTGAATCGCCTCGCCACTTGTGTTCAGTCCGTGGGCCTCAAGGAATTCACGGTATTCTTTTAATGTCTCCAGGAGTTCAATAGATGGCAGAGTTGCCCCCCTGTCCCAGCTGTAAATCGATGTACACCTACGAAGATCGGGACCTGCTCGTTTGCCCCGAGTGTGCCCATGAGTGGAGCATCGTGCTCGGCGAGGACCCGATGCTGCATACGCTCCGGGTCAAGGATGCCAACGGCAATGATCTCTTTGAAGGGGACAGTGCGACGCTGATCAAGGACCTCAAGGTCAAAGGCAGCTCCCACGTGCTCAAGATCGGATCGAAGCTGCGCATCAATCGCATCGTCGAGGGGGATCACAACATCGATTGCCGCGTGGATAAGGTAGGTGAAATGATGTTGAAATCGGAGTTCGTGAAAAAAGCCAGTGCTTGAGATCCCGCAGTGGGGTCAAGGTGCCGGGGAGCTTGCCCGCTAAGCCGGGGGGATGGGAGCGGGTTTGTGCCTTATACTCGTCGCCCCCAAAGCCAGGACTTGCACCATGACCTCTTCTTCCCGGTTCTTCGCCAGCCTCGCGGCGTCGATCAGCCTCCTCGGTGGCTGTGCGCTGGTTGAGTCTCCCGCGGATGATGCCCTCACGATGCTCCAGGGCGACCTGGCGGCCTGCCAGGCTCGCTACGATGCGTTGGCAGAGAGCGACCTCGCCCTGCGAGGGAGTATGGATGCATTGCGCGCGGATGTCGCAGCGATGACCCGGGAACTCGCCCAGGATCGCGCCGAGCGACAGGCAGCTTTCGAAACCCCGGTCACCGAGACAGTGGAGGCTGGTGACGAGGCGGCGGTGGATCCGGGCAAGCTGGTCGTGGGACGGCGGGAGCGCGTATGGGTTGAGGAACTCCAGATCGCGCTGCCCGCGCGCATCGACACCGGCGCCGAGACCGCGTCTCTGGATGCACGCAACATCACACATTTCGAACGTGACGGGAGACCCTGGGTGCGGTTTGAGATCGCGCGGCCGGACTCCCAGGACAAGATTGTTCTCGAGCGGAAGAAAATTCGCGATGCCCTGATTCTGCAGTCCAACTCGGATCAGGCAGAGCGTCGCCCGGTCATCGAGCTGGGTATCCGCCTGGGGGACGTCCGACAGCTGGCGGAGTTCACCCTGTCGGATCGCAGTCACCTGGACTACCAGATGCTTGTGGGGCGGAATATTCTGCGCGATGTGATGCTGGTGGACGTGAGTGCGGTCAATCTTGTGCCCATGCCGGAGAAACCGGAACCGCCGCCGGCACCGCCGGAAGCCTGATCAGGCCTTGCCTGTGCGCTGTGTTGGCGCGGATAGCGTAAGCGTCCACGCGAGCATTGGCGCGATGGCAGCCCAGAGCACGAATGCGGCCCCTTCCCCCTGAATCATCAGTATCACCCCCGGCGCCATGGCGCCCAGCCAGAGCAGTTGAGTCTGCCGGCGCGTCGAGCCTGCCCTGGGCAGGCGATGGGCCCGGCGGCGCTTAGGGTCTCGCCACAGGAGCAGGCCCAGGGCGGTAGCGGTGACGATGCTGCTGATCGTGACGCTCAGCAGTAAGGTCACAGTGCTCTCCTTTCGCGGAGCAGGGGTATGTGCTGCCTCAACCGCCACGAGCGGATCTCCCAGAGATAGAAGACTCCAGTACCGAGCATCAACAGGTCCATGGACATCACGAGGGTATGTCCGCTCTCCAGCGCTGTGAACCAGCCCGGCGCGCCCGTGGCAATACGGGTCACGGGAAGCAGGAGAAGGAACGCCCCCAGGAGCAGGCGCAGCACTGCTGCGACCCGCGACCGGGGCAGGCTGATTCCCAGCAGGATGCAGATCAAGCTTGCCGCCGCGAAGGCGCTCGCGGTCGCGGAACCTGCGGCGCCCCGGGGCAGGGCGACGAAAAAGCCGTGTGCGGCGACCACCAGGGCGAGGGGAGTGCCATAGACGACGGTGTCAACGCTGCGCCCGAGGCGTTGCCAGATGGCCGAGTGCTCGCGGCGCTTGATCCAGAGCTGCAGGCCGGACGCGGTGACGTAGCAGGCCGCCAGACCCAGGCTCACCCAGACGATCCTGGATAGCAGGCCGGCGAAGTTGCCAAAGTGCAGCGGAGACATGAGCGCGAAGGCGGTGGCTCCGGCAGATGGCGCGGTGCCCAGGGCCGGCTGTTCTCCCACGAACTCACCTGTCGCTCCGCGTAGATGTGGGTGTCCGCAATCAGGTCTCCCTCCCTGGCGGGGAGAAAAAACTGCAGACGGGCGTCGGCACGTCCCCAGTGGGCGATGGTGATGAAGGTGGGGACGGTTCCCGTTTTTTCCCGCGACGAGGCAATCATCTGGTCCAGATTGGCGAGGCGGGCAGGGCGGGGGTCGTCCGCCTCGGGAATGCCCAGCAGCGTTTCGAACATG
>CAXBBA010000126.1:0-6253 GCA_963973805.1 uncultured Halieaceae bacterium
TCCATCGCCCCCCCGGGCGGATGCAATGCGATCCAGGGCGCCATTGAACAGCATGGTAATCAGCTGATGCGGGGAGGCGTCCGTGACGCCGCCCTGCGCGCCGGTCTGGCGGTAGGCATTCAGCGCGTGGCGTGAGTTCATGTCATTGTCCTTTTCATGCGTCTGCGGGCGTGCTATCCGCTGCGTCAGGCAGCATCAAATCAGTTGGAGTTGTCACTGCCAGGCAGAGGAATGCTGGCCAGTTGCTGAGTCAGATAGGTGCTGGTCGTTTCGATATTCGCCAGGAGAATATCCAGGGCATTGAACTGGGTCCGGTAGCGGGCTTCGAGGGACTCAAGGCGCAGATCCAGCGCCTCCCATTGGGCATCGAGGCGATCGACGCTCGTTTGAATACCGTCCGTGCGACCGTCGAGCAACCCATCGTCTTCCAGAAGACCATCGAGAAGGTTGGTCAGCTGCTCCGCGATACCCCGGGACACGGACACATCGCCCCGGGCCCCCAGGGCACCGCCCGAGATCGTCATCACCAGCCCCTCGATGGCACTGCCTGCGGCGCCGGAAAGCTCTTGGCCATCGCCGACGGCAGCCACCCCGCCGATGCTGCCGGCCACATCCTGCCCCGCGACTCCCGCGGCAACGCTCAGTCCCAGATCTGCCGCGGAGTTCAGGTCCGTGCCGATGATCTCGACGTTGCTCTCGGAACCGTAGCGGTCCGAACGAATCTCGAGCTGGTTTCCCGCCGTAAAACTGACGGTGACGGAGATTCCTGCCTCCGTAAGCGCTTCCGCGCCGTTGATGACCGATTGCACCGCGGCAGCGAGGTCTTCCCCGCTCTCGTAGTCCCCATTGATCAGGGAGACGGACGCCGTTACCCCGTCGATGCTCAGGGACAGGGTGTCGTTGTTTCCATCCACCGTGAGGGGGCTGAGGGCTGTCGGCGCGCTGATCGCCGCCCCGGTCAGCTGCCCCTGGGTGGCGAGCTGGGTCACGTTCACCGCGTAGGAGCCGATGACCGTGGCATCGCCCACGGCATCCACGCTGATGCTCGCGTCGTCAATGCTGCCGAGTTCGGCGAAGACGCCGCGAATACTGTCGAAGCCCTCGTCGAACGCTTCGGTGATCCTGGCATCATCCACGGACAGGGTGCCGTCGCTGGAGGTGGTGATGCCGATTTCCGCCAGGGTACTGAAAGGTCCTTCGAAACCCTGCGCGGTACTGCTGATCGCGGAACGCAGCTGGTTGATCACGGTGCGCGCCGTAAAATCCCCCTGTAATGCTGCTGCTTCGCCGGTCTCCGCATCGAAGGCCGTGAGACTGTTCGCCGTAGCGACAAAGGTATTGTAGGCATTGACAAAGGCATCGATCGCCGACCGCGCGGCGCCACGATTCTCGGCGATGGTGACCGTCGCCGCGCCGCTGTCGCTGACCCCGACGAGGGTCAGGTTCACCCCGTCGATAATGTCCTCGACGGAGTTGCTGGCACTGGACACTTCAAGACCGTTGACCCGCAGCAGGGCATCTTCGGCGGCGACGGTCTGGCTGAGATTGCTGGCACTGCTGTTGAAGGCCAGGCGCGAGAGGCCGGCGTCATCGCCGTCGTTACCGTCTCCCGTGTCATCCACCTGGATTTCGATGCTGTTGGCCTCGCCGGTCTCCGTTGAACTCAGGAGCAGGCGGTAGGCGCCCCCGTCGTTGAGCAGCACAGCCGACACGCCGATATCCGCATCGTTGATGGCATCGCGAACGCCTTCAAGGGTGTTGTTGCTGCTATCGATCGTGATGCTGGCGCTGGCGCGATCGGCATTCAGGGTAAAGCCGTCGTAGCTTTCGGGACCGGGGTCCGCCGGCGTGTACTCGGTGGTGCCGAACCGAATGGTCAGGGTACCTTCGCCGACGACCTCCGTTGGCGAGGCAAAGCCCCCCGAGGCCAGGGACTGGGACTGGGCGAGCTGCGTGACCTCAACCGAGAAAGACCCGCTGGCGGCATCGTCGGTCGCCTGGGCGATGACGGAGCCGTTATCGGAAGAAGAGGCGCTGCGCTGGCCGAAGGTGGCAGCGTCCGTAAGGGCGCCGAGGCTACTCTGCACATTTGCCACGGCGCCGCGCAGGGTTCCGAGGGCCGACAGTTCACTGGTAAGGGAGGCTTCCTGCTGCAGGAGGCGCTGCTCCGCGGGCACGCGCTCAGCATCGACGAGGCCGGACACAAGGCTCTCGATATCCAGACCTGAACCAATTCCCGTTGCCGCTACCATACTACCCGGCCTTCCTCATGTGACGGTGGGGGACTGTTCAACAACGACAATCCGGCACCTGATTATGACTACTCTAGCACCGCCTGAACGGCGGGTCGCTATTCTGCGCGGCACTCTGGCGTCGCATTTACTGCCGCTGGGCAGCACACAGCCGCCCGCATCTGTTCTGCAAGCAATATCCATACCCGGACCCGGGTGCCAGCAATCTGCGCTGCCCTACCCCTCCTGATCGACGAGGAGCCCCTTTATTGCCGCCGCGTTTCGCTCCGCCGCGGCGTCAACGCTACCGCGGAGAAACCTCGCTATCTCGAGGACTTCCTCGGTGGGAATCTGTCGAATAACTTCGTCGGTTTCCGTGTCGAGCACCTGTACCACCGGGGAACCCAGCTCATCGTCAACACTGATTTGCAGGGACCGGGAGACGGTCTGGATATAATCCGAAACATCGCGGGTCGCCTCGCGAACCCGCTCGGCGGACTCCTGCGACTGCGCCGCCGCCACCTCCGCCGGCCGGGCGTTGCCGCCCTCGGCAGAGAGCTGCCGCGGGGCGCCGCCGGGGGCTGCGCCGGAAGCTGCTTCACTTGTCGGGGTCGCCGCGCTGCGCAGCGGCACAACCTGGGAGCGCTGCGCTGTGATGGGTGATCCTGTATCTACTGAATTTGCCATATCTTCTTACCCGCGTTTACACGCTTAACGGCACTCAGAAACGCAGAAAGTGAGGGGGAGCCAAAGCCCCGCCTCACTACCTGGCTCACTGGGAACGCTCCCCTTACTGGAGCAGAGCCAGAACATTCTGAGGCTGGGCATTGGCCTGGGCCAAAACTGCCACACCTGCCTGCTGGAGCACCTGGGCGCGGGCCAGGGATGCCGTTTCCTGTGCAAAGTCCGCGTCCTGAATACGGGAGCGGGAAGCTGACAGGTTTTCCGCCGTGGTCTGCAGGCTCACAACTACGGAATCGAAGCGGTTCTGCACCGCACCGAGGTCCGCGCGGGAACCGTTGACCGTGGTCAGCGCCGCGTCGATGGAGCGAATGGCTTCCTCGGCGCCGGATACGCTGGAAATATCCAGGTTGGATACCGCCGTACCGGTCAACGCCGCCGTCACGTCCGTGCTGGCAGTCACGCCAGTCACGTTGGTTACCGTGGCACCCACTTCGATCGTATCGCTGGAAACCAGGTCAACGGTAGAGCGCGTCGTTGCCGTCGCGGTTACACCAGTAGACGCGCTGGTCTGCGTGGTGAAGGTCACATCGATGTTGCGGCCATCGGCTGCGGTCAGCGTAACCCCCGTTGCGGATGCGCCCGTATCGGTGGCGGTGACACCCGTAGCCGCCGAGATCGCGTTGATTGCAGCAACGGTATCAGCACGGCCGGTTGCTTCCTGACCCACCGCGGTCGTGATGGCGGCGGTCGTCACGCCATTGATCGTGATGGTACCGGTGAGGGCCGCCGCAGTCTGGGCGGCACCGGCAGCAACGGTCTCGCTAGCCGTCGCCGTAACGCCGACGTTGGCATCGTTGATCGCCGTGGCCAGGGCCTTGCCATCATCGTCCGCCGTGATGGTGTTGCCATTGAGAACCACGGTGGGTGCGCCGCTGAGCGTGAGCGTTGCGGACGCTTCCGTCCGCTGACCCAGCGCCGAAGCCCGGGCACTGGCAATGCTGTCCACGGTGATGGTCTCACCGGCATTCGCGCCAACCTGGAACACCTGAGAGGTGAAGCTGCCGTCGAGGAGGCTGACGCCGTTGAAGTTGGTCTGCGTGGCAACGCGGTCGATTTCCGCGGCCAGCTGGTCTACCTCTGCCTGCAGGGCCTCGCGGTCCGAGGTGGAGTTCGTCGCGTTGGCGGACTGCACCGCCAGCTCGCGAATACGCTGCAGGTTGTTGGTCACCTGGGCCAGCGCGCCTTCAGCGGTCTGAGCCAGGGAAATGCCGTCGTTGGCGTTCCGCGCTGCCTGATCCAGGCCGCGAATCTGCGCCGTAAAACGCTCGGAGATGGCGAGGCCAGCGGCATCGTCCCGTGCAGAGTTGATGCGCAAACCGGATGACAGTCGCTGCAGGGACGTCGCCACATCATTCTGGGACGCGTTGAGGTTCCGCTGGGAAGTCAGCGAAGGGATATTGGTGTTGATAATCTGAGGCATGTTCTCGTCCCTCTCTACGGGCGTCTGCTGTGGACGGTTATCGTCACCACGAACAAAAACGCTACACAGTTAATAAAACTATAACCAGTGTCGGTCTGGCACCCGGGATCGGAATCCTGCGGGTTGCGCTGCCGTCAATAACGTTAGCGACGCACCGCGCCGGACCTTTAGGACTTTATGGCATTTAGTAAAAAAACTTGACACAGATCACAGATGGACCGGCCGCCAGGGGTCCCTCAGGGCAAAGGCTTAAGCAAAAAAGAAGTTTAAAATCAGATGGTTGCGGGAAATCCGGGGGCTGACAAGGAATCGACCCACGCGGCAGGCTTCCAGGTCCATTTTGGGGCTGTAGTGGGGCTGGTCGCCAGCCCCGCCGCTCGCTACAGGTAGTCGAAAAGCGAGAGGCCCTGGGTGGTGACGAAGGTCTGCTGCGCCGCCTGGAGCGCCACGAGCTGGAGATTCAGGCGACTGATGGCCTCGGCGTAGTCCACATCCTGCACGTCAGAAAGCGCCGTACGCAGGGACAGATCAAACTCTTCATTGACCGCCTCCTGACTGTCTATGCGACTGAGGCGCACCCCGACATCGGTCTGCACCTGGAGCACGTTATCCAGGGCCTGATCGAGGTTGTTCAGCCCCGAAGCGACCGCGTTCGCCACCAGGGCGTCGGAGGACGCGTCGTCCGTGGTGTTCTCCAGGACGTCCACCAGTTCGCCGATGGTGGTGAAGATGGACTGGCGGGGCGCGCCATCCACGGTAATCGTATCGCCATCGGCGGGCTCCCCCTCCACCACCACCTGGGCGCCGTTGAACTCGATCGCATCGCCACTGGTGTACGTCCCCGTCGCCACGACGGCCGCGGAGGAATCGGTGACCTGATAGGTCACGGGATCACCCGGGTTGGCCTGGGTGAACGTCAGCGTGTAGTCGTCCCGGACAAAGCTGCCGACCTCGGCACTGGACTGGACCACTGCAGTGCCCGTGTTCGTTGTCGCTGCGGCAAAATCAAAGGTCCCGTTGCCCGCGAAGGGCTCAAGAAACACCCGGCTGCCGGAATCCCGCACCGCCACCTGGGAACCCGCCGCGATATCCAGAAAACGCTGGCCATCGTCTCCGGCATAGGTGACCTCATTACCGCTGCGCGTGAACGGCTGACTGCCGGCCTGAAATCCCGCAAACAGGTACTCGCCATTGCCATCGCGGCGATTGGCGATGGACAGGAGCTCGTCGAGGCGTTCATCCAGCTCCACGGCAATGGCGGCCCGGGATTCCGGACTCTGGGAGGCGTTGTTTGCCTGGATAGCCAGCTCCCGCACGCGCTGGAGCACGATACCGATGTCCGAGAGCGCGCTCTCCTCCTGGGACAGCTGGCTGCGGGCCAGCGTAGCGTTGCTGGCATACTGATCCACCAGCGCGAGGTCCTCCTGGATGTCGAGGACCTGCACCGCCGCCGCCGGGTCATCCGCCGGAGACAGCAGTTTCTTCCCCGAAGCCAGCTCCTGCTGCGTGCGCTGCAGCTCCGCCTGCTTGGCGAGGATCGATGAAAGCCCCATCTGAAAAGTCTGCAGCGTGGACAGGCGATCTACCATCTCGTTAACCCCTCGTTAGCACGGCGCTCAGCGCCCCGTGGCCGCAAGCAGCGTCTGGAAGACCTCATCGGCCACCTGAATCACCCGCGCAGCCGCCTGGTAGGCCTGCTGAAACCGAATGAGATTCGCCGCCTCTTCGTCCAGATTCACACCCTGAACGCTGTCCCGCGCCGAAATGGCCTGATCGAGCAGGGCCTGCTCCGTGGCCGCCCCGGACTGCGCCTGGCGAGAGTTCACCGCCGCCTCCGCCACGAGGGAGGCATAGCTGT
>CAXBBA010000127.1:0-6233 GCA_963973805.1 uncultured Halieaceae bacterium
CAATCGCCTTCAGAGTTAGCTGATCATTCACATACTGAACTGACCTCGATCGCTATACGGGGGGAGAGCCGCACGCATCGCACCTACTCCCATACATGAGCCCAGGAGCTATTGTATGACGCTGCTGTCGCTAATCCTCGTCGTCGAATCTGGAGACGCTGATGCGCGTTTGCAACATATTGATCGCACCACTCGCGAGTCCGAGTTCGCAGAAGCGACTAGCACCAACCTACTTCGTCTACATAGCGTCTACATGCAGAAGCACTTCGTAGAGAGGATCAGGGAAATATTCATTAACCCTTTGTTTTTATTGGTGCCCGGGGCCGGAATCGAACCGGCACGCCTGCAATAGGCGGGAGATTTTAAGTCTCCTGTGTCTACCAATTTCACCACCCGGGCGCGACGGGGCGCGAGTTTACCATGGTCCGCTGCCTGGCGATGCTAGACTGCCGTTCCGGTCCCAACATCGAGCAGCGCCACCCTCCCGTCCATGCGCCGACGCCTCGCCCTCGCCATTGTCCTGGTTCTTCTGCTGCCTGCCATCGCCGCGGTGCTGCTGTTTCGCGACGGTGAACGGCCCCTGGCCCTGCTCCACTGGCTGGTGGAACAGCAGACGCCCTACACCCTGGAGATGCGCTCCGCATCCCTGAGCTGGAGTCCCCTCTCGCTTCGCGCACCGCTGATCCTTCTTCAGGACCCAAGGCGCGCAGGCCCTCCCCTGGTGTCAGTGCAGAATCTTGATCTAAGCGTTCCCCTGAGCCAGTTCATTCTGGGGCGGGGTAACGAAGGACATCTCACGGCGACGAACGTCAGCTATTACCTGGAGAGCGACGAGACCTCCGAACCCATCGACCTGCAGGAGCTGGTGGCCCCACTGACGCACCTGCCCCAGCGGGTCGAAGTCGACTCGGTGCACCTCATAGCCGGCACAGATAACCTGTGGATATTCCCTCTGCTGAACGCCCGGGCAGAACGAGACGACACGGGCACAGTGAATCTCAATGCCCTGGCACATATCGGTCAACGCCGTGTGGCGCTCAAAGCGCGCACGCGCTGGACCACTGATGCTGACAACAGTCTGCGCATGTACCTCGAATCGAGCCTCGGTGACGCCAGCACATCGTCAAAGCTGGACCTCTCCGGCGAAATCTACACCCTGGGACCGACGCTGGATTACAGCTTCGCCATTGAGGGCAGCTATGCGCGCATCAGTGATTTCGTCCGCGCCCTGGACAGCGACGCCTACCCGTTCACGGGGGATCTACACCTGGCAGGTCAGCTCAGCGGCGACCTGGACGGCTATCGCCTCGCCCTGGATGAAGTCACCCTCACCACACCAGAAGACTACCGTTTCACGGCCTCCGGCGAAGTCGCCTCCTCCGCCGGCCCTGTAGCAATTTCTCTGGATGCCTCGGGTGAGGCAGAGCGCCCTGATTCCCCTCCCCGCGCCCCTGTCCCGGCACCTGAGTCGCAGCGTCCTGGATCTGACGCTGACGGGAACGCTGGATTCACCGGTGGTATCGCGGGCCGAGCTGGTGCTCGCGGGCGCCGGCGACACAACGCTGCGATTGCGCGCCGACGGCCAGAACCTTCCCCTTGGCGCTCTGCGGGGTCTGGCGGACCCTTCGCGCTTCGAGGGAGAGTTTACGCTTGAGAGCGCCGACCCCTCGGCGTTTGCCGATACGGAGCTGGGACTGACAGACGTGTCCGCCACGGGCACATTGCTGATGACGGACACCGAAGTACGCCTGCACGCCGATCAGTTCTCGGCCTCGCTGCCCGCCCACGGGGCGGTGGGTAGCGGCAAGCTGTTGTGGCGCAATGACATCCTGTCCGCGCCCCATGTTGATCTTCTGCTCACGGACCGCGACGGAGGCACCCTTGCTGCCACGGGCACCATCGCCGATGTGACGGCCATGGCGGGCATCGCTCTACAGGTTTCGAGCGATGGATCGCGCCTGTCCCACCTCGCCGATAGCGCGTCCCGGGCTTCCGATCTGCCCGACAGCGCGCGCGGCTGGGTCCTCAGCGGCTCCGCGCAGATACTCAACCCGGGTATGCTCACGCTGCTTCGCGATGCAGACCTGACCCTGCAACTCAACGATGGCGTTGCGCTAACGGCGCGCGGCGACGGACGCGTGGACCCCAATGGCGCAGAGGCGGACCTGGAACTGGAGCTCCTGGCGTCGTCGCCGGACGCGCTGCGCGAGACCTATGCTTTGCCCGTCAGCCCCAACACCGCCAAAGGACGCTTGCGTCTGCGTCCGAGCTACGCAACGCTGCTGGCGCAAGTGCAGCTTCCCGAGAGCACGCTGCAGGCCACGGTCACCGCCACCCTGAAGGACGCGGCGCTGGAGCGCCTGGATGCCGATATCTACACGCCGCACCTGGCTATCGCCGACCTCCTCGCCGACGACGAAACCGATGACGATCCCGAGCCCTTCTCTCTAGCGGGCATGGGCGACCTTCTGCCGCCCTTCCCCACCAGTCTGAGCCTGCGGGCGGATCGCCTCACCGGACTCATGAGCGAACTCAACCATGTGCACATCGCGACGGAGCTGAGGGACCAGCGCATTCTGCTACGCAAGTTCGACGCCGGCTACGATGGCGGGGAGCTTCTGTTGCGGGGCGTGGCGGACCTGAATCTCACACCCCCGGCCCTGAGCTTCGCCGGGAGGGGCATCCGCGTGCCCCTCGGCACCCTCACGCGCGACTTCGAGCTCCAGCAAACCGTGGACGGTGCCGTGAGCCTGCGCACGGGTTTGTCCACGCGGGGGAATACCGTAGGGGAATGGCAACAGCAACTCGGTGGCAGCCTGGCGCTGGCCCTGAACGACACGACGGTCAGCGGTGCCGCCTATGACCTGCTCATGAGCAATCTCCTGGCGTGGCTGGTCAAGGGCGCGGGCGAGAAAACGAGCACCTTCGACTGCACCATGGCGCGCTTTGACTTTGCGGCCGGCGTGGGTCGCAGCGACAGCCTGTACCTGGAGACACCGCGCATGCTGGCCACGGGCAAGGGGACCATCGATCTCACGGCGGGCACTCTGGACCTGCGTCTGGAGCCGCGATCCAAAACCCGCACTTTCCAATTCCCCAGCGCCGTGCGAATCCGCGGTGAACTGAGTGACCCCAGGGTCAGTGTTTCTCCGCTCCAGACCACCGCGGATCTCTCTGCCCAGGCCCTGCTGCTGCTCCCCAGCCTGGCACTGAAACTCTTTGGTCTGCAGGGGCTGGACGAGCAGCTGCAGCCCTGTGCCGTGCCGGAACCGTGACCGGTTGCAAACACTAAAAGTACGGGCTCTGCGGGGGCGCGGTAAGCCTCCTGCCCCATGCTACACTCGCGGCTTTTGGCTCTCCCGGAATAAAACAACAGATGGCGACGGCACGCGGCGAATTCTCTTCGCGCTTTGGTTTTATCATGGCCGCGGCAGGCAGTGCCGTCGGCCTCGGCAATATCTGGGGCTTCCCCACGCAGGCGGCGAGTAACGGCGGTGCCGCCTTCGTCATCGTGTATTTGATTCTGGCGTTCACGCTGGCCTATCCCGCCCTCATGGCCGAACTGATTCTGGGCCGCCATGCTCATGCCAATGCGGTGACAGCCCTCGCCGGCACCAGCTCCAATCCCACGCTGCAGCGCATCGGTCGCGGCGCCGGGATCATCGGATTTATCGTCGCCAGTCTGATCCTCAGCTTTTATGCCATCGTTGCGGGATGGATGATCGCCCACTGCCTGGCCGCAGTCGCCACGCTGGTCGGCGCCGGGGACCTCGCCCACTGGCTGGTGTCCTTCGGCCTCTCGCGGAATCTGTTGTTCATGCTGCTATTCATGGTCCTCACCGTTGCCATCATTCACGCGGGGGTGCGTGATGGCATCGAGCGCTGGTCGTCGCGCCTGATGCCGCTGTTGCTCATCACCCTGGTGCTGCTGGTCGTGTACGTGATGACGCTGGATGGCGCCATGGACGGGCTGCGCGTCTACCTGATGCCCGATATGGCTTCGGCGCTTTCGCCCAAGCTGATCATCAGTGCCCTCGGCTCTGCCTTCTTCTCGCTGTCATTGGGCGTCGGCACGATGCTCATCTACGGTTCCTACATCAGTGACAAAGAAAACCTGCCGGTCGCCGGCGGCATGGTCACGGGTGTGGACATCGGTATCGCCGTGCTCGCCGGATTCCTCGTTTTGCCCGCCATGTACGTTGCCCTGAACAACGGCGTGGACATCTTCGCCGCCGATGGCAGCCTGCTGTCGGAAGACACGCTGATCTTCACCGTCTTGCCGGCATTATTCGAGACCATGGGGCCCACAGGAAGCATCGTATCCCTGTGCTTCTTCTTCCTCATGAGCATCGCGAGGTCCCCGTCGCCTACACGATCGAGAATCACGGCGTGCGTCGCCACCACGCGGTACTGGTGATCGGCGTCATCATCGCCATTGTCAGCGCGGTGATTCTGTTGAATTTCTCAGCGCTCTTCGGGCTCGTGATCACGGTAACAACGCGCTACAGCCAGCCCCTGCTGGGCTTTGTTTTCTGTATCTATGTCGGCTGGATCTGGCACCGCGACTCCCTGCTGAAGGAACTCCAGCGCGGCGCCCCGGAAGTTGAGTCCACATTGTTCTGGAAGATCTGGCCCTGGCACCTGCGTCTGGTCTGCCCGGCGATCATCCTCCTGATCTTTATCCAGTCAGTACGCTGAGGGGTGGCGGTCCCGTGACTCGCTTTGCCCTCACGTTCACGTTCCTGCTCCTCGCGCTGTTCACCATTGAGCTGCTGGACCCGGTTCAGGCCGCAGTGATCCAGCCCTTCACCGGCTGGCTGGCGGACATCAGCGCCGCGCTGATCATGCCCTTTGACGCGCACGTCAGTGCCCACGGGCGCATCATCAGCGACTCCCAGACCGGCTTTGCCGTCTCCATCGAGGCCGGCTGCAATGGTGTCGAGGCGGCCATTGTGCTGATCGCCGGTGTGCTCGCGTTTCCGGCGGCGTGGCGCCAGAAGTTCCTCGCGATCGGGGGTGGCTTTCTGGCGATCCAGATCATGAACATAGCTCGCATCATCAGCCTGTTCTACCTGGGACAGTGGAACCTGGACCTGTTCACCTGGATGCACCTGTATCTGTGGCCGGTGCTCATCATGCTGGACGTGCTGGTGGTGTTTCTGATCTACCTGCGCTACCTGACGCGCCATCCCCTGGCCCAGGGAAACGGAGCGCAGGCCTGATGTTCCAGGTCTCCCAGCGCCCTCTGCTGCGCTTCGCGGTGACGGTGATCGCCCTGCTCCCCACCTGTTTTCTCGCCTGGTATTTTCTGGGTGCTTTTGTCGCCGCGCCGGCGGTGATGATGGCCAAGGCGGTTCTGGGCGCCTGGCTTCCGGAGCTGATAGACAGCGTATACCTCCAGGGCACGGAGCTGATGGTGATGTCGACGCTGGGTGAGGTCGACGGGGTCTTTCTGCCTGCCCAGGCGGCGGGAAACCAGCTGGCCTACCCCGTCGACACACGGGTCCTGTCCTATTCCGTGCCGTTTTTCTGCGCCCTGTTCTTCGCCACGCCCCGCGATGAAGGCTGGGGGGAGCTTGCGTGGAGCCTGTTAGTGCTGTGGGTACTCATGGGCATCGGTCTCGTTGCCACTACCTTAAAGAACCTGATGCTGGGCCTGGGGACGCGCTTCCTCGATACCGCCGGCGTACCACCGCCCGATGCCATCGCCCTCGTCTACCAGTTTTCGACATTGATGGTGCCACCGCTGACGCCGGTGATCCTGTGGGCCTACACCTCCCGCGACAATGACGCGTTCAAGGCCCTCCTGCCCGAAGCCCTGCTACACCGGGCAGCGCCCCGGGACTGATGTCCCCGACCTTCTGCGCATCCAGGGAACGGCGAAAGTCTTCATCGTGCTCCTCCAGAGCGGCCTCCAGGGCCTTCTCCAGCAGGTGCCGCGCCTGACAGGTGTAGGTGTAGATGCGTGCATGGGTCGCTGCATCCTGCCAGTTGTCTACGGAACAGGATGCGGAGTACTCCTCAAAGCTGCCCAGGGCCGTGATCATCTCCGCCAGGTGCCGGGGGCATTCGCAGGTCAGGACCTTCTCAAGGTTGGCGGCGGCCGCCAGCTCGTTCCGCCCGAAGCGCCGGGGCCGGACATCCACAAGCTCTCCCAGATTGTGCTCCCCCCGGGACGCCTCCATGCTGGCGATGCACTGGGCGATGGTAAACACGAGCTCGCCTGGCTCCGG
>CAXBBA010000128.1:0-6216 GCA_963973805.1 uncultured Halieaceae bacterium
GTGAAGGGATGGGTAGAGGCGAATGGCTTCAGCTATTTCAGGGCCGAATCGTCCGAGCAGTTTCAGGAGATTCTACCGGCGCTGGTTGACGCGGCGGAACGACCGATGGTGGTGGAGGTGGTGACGACGGTGGAAGGCGACTCCGATGCACTGAAAACGCTGCGCACAGTAAATGCCCCCGCCGGAAAGGCCCGGCGCCTGCTGCGCAAGGTCAAGCACCGGTTGCCAGATGGTGTGCAGCGTGCGATCCCTCGTAGCCTGGGGCGCCAGGGATGAGCCTGAAGCAGGAGGTGGTTGCGCTGGCCGCAAAAATCCTGGCCTCAGGTCAGGCACTGCGTCAGATCTGGACGAACGGTGGCTTCGTGCCGGTGCGACTGTGTGCCGTTGAGGCGACGAATAGACTTGAGGGCAAGCGAGTACTGGTGACCGGAGGGTCCGCGGGCATTGGATACGCCATTGCCAAGAAGTGCGCCGAAGAGGGTGCGTTGGTCGCCATTACGGGACGCAGCCCCGATCGCCTCGCGGCGGCGGTTACGTCGGCATCGCCAGACCAGCTGCACAGCCTGGTCTGGGACGTCGCCGATTTGTCGCTTGTTTCAAGCAGGTTGGACGAGGTCACGACGCTACTCGGCGGGGAGCCGGATATTCTGGTCAACAACGCCGGCATTCTGGGCGGTCATCACAGCGTGTTGGAGTTGGACGAGGCGCGCTGGGAGCGAGTAATGAGTACCAATCTGAAGGGCCTTACCTTTCTCACCGCGGAGATTTGCCGGCGTTGGCTACGGCGGGAGCGTAAAGCAAAGATACTCAATATCTCGTCCATGCGCGGTCAGCTTGGTGTGAAAGACGGTCCCTATGGTATGTCGAAGTGGGCCCTGGACGGGTTCACGCGCGGTCTGGGGCTCGAAATGGCGCCCCGGGGAATCATTGTCAATGGCATCGCGCCGGGCGTTGTAGCGACGGAGTCGATAACGGTGAAGAACGTCGATGTAGAGAGCAACGCGTTCTTTCGTAGCGCTCCCCTGGGTCGACTGTGCGCGCCCTTTGAAGTCGCCGAATTGGCGGTCTTCATGTTAAGTGATGCGGCAGACTACATGGTCGGTCAAACCATCGTGTTTGATGGCGGCTATTCCCTTAAAAACTAGATTCAACTCTCCATCAACCTTCAGGTAGTCCAGTGACTCAGGAAGCCAGGGAAGCGGATGTCAGCGTAAAGCTGAATATCGGTGCCGTTCGATGGTCAGGGATCGCGTCCCTCGTCCGCTCCTTCGTTGCACTTCTACAACTGTTTCTGCTGATCCGAATCCTGGGTCCTGAGTCTTACGGCACCGTGGCCCTGACAGGGCTCGTGGTCGGGTATGTGTTGCTCCTGGGTGATCTGGGAGTGAATGCGGCGCTTATTCAGCGAACTCATGTTGATGACAGTTTCCGCAGCGCCAACTTCTGGGTAGGGCTTTTCACCAATACGGTGCTGGCCGGGATGCTCTGGGCCCTATCCCATCCCATTGGCGAGTTCTTCAGGGACGGAGACCTCGCGGAGCCAGTGATGGTGGTCGCGATAGCCTTCTGGGTGTCTTCTCTGGGCGCCCAACACAAAGCCTGGGCCGAGAAAAATTTTCTCTTCGGACGTATTCTGATCATCGAAGCCAGCGCTGCTATAGTCGGTGCATCGGTGGCAATATCCACCGCCCTTGCCGGCTTCGGTGCCATGTCTTTCGCCTTTGGCATGCTGGCCTCGAGTGGCCTCTCGTCTTTTCTGGCGTGGACTATAGTTTCTCCGGGCTGGCGTCCTGGCGGTCGGTTCCCGCTTGCCTATCTCAAGGATAGTCTGACCTTTGGCGGCAAGCTGGTGTTCTTGAGATCGCTCAGCCACCTGATTGTCTCTGCCGATAGCCTTTATTCGGGTCGATTTCTTGCCGCGACGGAGCTGGGTCTGTACATGGGGGTGCGCAATATCGTGCTGCAGGCTCAATCCATGGTGAATCCAGCGATTACCCGCGTGGGTTTTCCGGCGGTCGCCGCGGTCAAGTATGACCGCGATAAGATCAAGGCGGTCTATCTTCAAAGCCTGAACTTCGCCGCGTCGTTGAATGCCCCGGTCGTCGCTTTCTTCTTCTTTTTTGGGCAGGCTTTCGGGGCGACGCTCCTGGGACAGCAGTGGGAAGGTACTGGGGAGATTTTTAAAATAATGGCGCTGTGGCTCGCGGTGTCATCGACGCTCAATATTGGCACCATTCTTGTGATGGGTTCAGGGCAGCTTTTGCGCGCCATCCTTTGGGCCCTGTTAAGGCTTGCTCTTCTTGGTGGTGCATTTTTCTGGTCCGGGGTATCCACATCCATGGAAATCGCCACGCTGATGACCGTTATGGCGGCCCTGTTCATTGTTCCCGCCTGGCTGATCATCGCGCGCCCGATCGCGGGAGTAACGTTTGTCGAGTTCGTTACCACCTCCTTGCGGCCCTTTATCCTGGGCGCTGTAAGCTTCTTCGTTGTTTCCATCTTGCTGCCCTTTGAGGTGGACGGCATTGTGGCGCTGTTCGCGAAGGCATCCACAGCCCTGATTATGTACCTGCTGCTGTCTTTTCAGTTCAATGGTGCTTTCCTGCTGGATCTCAGAAACCTTCTCTCGCGGACAGGTAAAGCGGAATGATCTTGCCGACATTGAAGAAGCTGTCTGGATTCGTGCGTCATCCCCGGTGGCGATGGACTCTGGCCCGGGCGACCGCATGGCCACAATATCACCGCGCGCTGTCGGGCGGCTTCCACTTGGTGTTGATGGTCAGGACCGCGGACGACTATCCCGGCCTGGGCGAGTCGGACGCCAGTATTTCCGTCGTTTCACTGCCGGGACTGGTCTACGGCGGGCTGTCAGCATTTTTCTTCGATTGCAGACGCTATCTTCGCCTGCTTGATCGCGCGTGCAGTTTTACGGTGATTGGCGCCGATGTGATGGACGGGGCCTACAACTGGAAAGCCTCAGTAAATCGCTCGTACGCGGCCGTCGCTGCAGCGAAACGGGGCGTGGCCTCTCGAGTTCTGGGTTTCAGCTGGAACCGGCGACCCAATCCTCACGCAAGAGAAGCATTGGCGCGGGCCGGTCACGCGGGGGTTGAGCTCTATGCCAGGGATCCGCAGTCCTTTGCGCGTCTTCAGAGCGATGGTGTCACCGGCGTGTTCCTTGCGGCGGATACGGTGTTTCTACTATCAGGTTCCGAGCCTGTGAAGGACGAAGCCCTCGTCGGGGACATTGCGGCGGCGGATCGAATGGTGCTGGTAAACGCCAGTGCAATGCTGCACCGCTGCGATGTGGACTATGAACGCACGGGCCACTTGCTGAGAGATATCCTCGACCGTGGTTTTACCGTGTTGCTGACACCCCATGTGAGTCGACCCGCAGGCGACGATATTGCGACTTGTCAGCGCCTGGCAGACCGGGTGTCGCATCCGCGACTCATTGTGATTCGGCAGTTGCTGACGCCAACGCAGATCCGGTTCCTGGCCGAACAGGCTGAATTTGTCTTCACGGGCCGTATGCATCTGGCAGTTCTGGCATTGGCCAGTGGTACACCGGTGATTGCCGTAGACAGTCAGGACAAAGTGACGGGCCTGGGAGAGATGTTCGGGGGCGGTTGCGTTGTGGTGCAGAGAGGCGCATCACTCCAGGCGACGGTGCTGGAGGCCATAGCGGACTTTGACGGACGAGCTGACGAACTTGCCGGCCTGGTCTGCGCACGACTTGGAGAGGTCCGGGAGCGGGCCAAGCTTAATTTTTCGGGGTTCAGCGATGAATAGTCCCTCGGACCTTCGTGCAATGCGCTTGCCGCCGCTCTGCGGCTGTACTCGCGTCCCCAGGGCAAGTGAAACGTCGTGAAAAAGGTCTATATTTTTCCACCGCCTCTCCTGAATTCCTACGTGGAAAACCTTTGCGCGGACTTTCGGGCGATGGGCTATGACGCTCATACGGGAACCTACCGGCGCGTACCCGTGGGGTTTCGGTCGGATACCGTCGTCGTGTCCTGGTTTGAGAATGCGATGTTCAAGGGGGAGCGGCCCACCGTCTATGGTGTTTTCGCGTCGTTGCTGAAACTGATGTTTCTACACACGAGATTTCGTCGCGTGGTGCTGGTGCGGCACAACATCGTGCCCCACGGCGCATCGGTGCGATGGAAATGGCTCGTGGACTTTTTCTACAAGTTTTGCAACGCGAAGGTTGCCCATAATTACCACGAGGATTATCGCTCCATTCCCCATCCACGGTATCGGGCGGACGCAGGGGACTGTTCCTGTGATGGTGGTATTGCGCCGTTGGCGCGACCCGGAGAGATTGCGATTTTTGGCCGAATCGTTGCCTACAAGCGCTATGAGACATGGTTTGATGTGCTACCTAAGGATCGGGAAATTCTTGTCTTTGGAGAAGCCTCCGACAAAGCGTATCTGGAGCAGTTGCAGACCGTGGCCCGCAGCCGTCGGGGGCTAAGGATTGTGGACAGTCAGCCCTGTGATCGGTGCGCAGCGACGGCGATCAAGACCTGCGGAACGGTGTTCGTAGCGAACGACAACGAACGCGCCCTGGTTTCTGGCAGTTTGATTTTCTCCCTCGAGTTGCCGGTAACGATCCTCGTGCCTGGGAGAAAAAGTCTCGGGCTTTATGGGGACATCACTCCCAGTGATATCGCTGCGGGGCTCGGCGAGGCAGCGACACAGCCGGTAGAGGTCCTTGAGCAGCAGGCGACAGACGCCTGGCGCGAGGTGCTGCAATAGCCCCTCAGTCCCGCGTGAACAGCAGCCGCTCGTACTGGTCGGTAATAGCGTCCCAAGAGTAGATGTTGCGGACACGCTGCCGAAGCAGTTCTCTTGCAACGTTGGGCACCGCTCGATCCAACCTCGACAACACCGTGGTTACATCTGCTGCAGAGGTAAAAAAGTCCGCATTGCCAGCGGTTACCTCTCGATTGAAAACGTTGTCATGAGCGACGGTATGGTTGCCGCAGGCCATGGCCTCAAGAAGGGAGGGGTTGGTTCCACCCACGCTGTGGCCGTGAAAATAGGCTCTGCAGTACCAGCGCAAGCTCTGCAGGGTTGCGTGGTGAAATACCACTCCCATGAAGCGCACCCGGGCGTCCGCAACCCGAAGCAGTGCCTGGGTGTACTCGGTTTGCGCCTGATGGTCACCAACGATCACCAGCTGATAGGGTGAATCCGACTGGACAAACCCCCTGATTATCTCCAGAACATGATTCTCCGGCTCCAGTCGACATACCAGCAGGTAGTACGAATCCGGTGTGAGCGACAGGTCTTCCAGAAAGGATGGGTCAGGTGTTTCGTTCACGGGCTCTGCGCCGTAGGGAATGGTCGTTATCTTGCGGTGCACACCGTGATGAGTCTGCAGGTGCTCTGCAATGCCCTGCGCATCGGCCACCAGGCGCCGGGACAGGTGTGCCGCGCAAAATTCCATCGATCGGATATACAGTTTGGCAGCGGAGGACCATTTGTCGCGCTTCCATTCTATCCCGTCCATGTTGGTAATGAAGTTATTTCGCAGCAGCCAGGGCAGTACGAAAGCAAACGCCGCGTGGTACCCGAGCATGAGAACGGCATCGTAGCCCCGCAGAGACCGCAGAATGCATACCGAGTCGAACCAGATGGAGCGCAGGCCCGGCACGGCGGGCGTGCGCAGGTACACCAGGCGCACGCCTTTGTAGTCGGGTTCCCGGTAACTCTGGCTGTACTCACAAAATACCGTTACCTCGTAGCCTCGCGCTACCAGGCGAACAGCCAATTGTTCGGCGAAGGTTTCGAAGCCGCCGAACTCTGCCGGAATGCCTCGAGAACCAAGAATGGCAACGCTCCTGGTTCTGGCTGGTCCATGATCGTTCATGGGTGGCGCGGGGTCCTCAGGTCACTCGAGCGTGAAGTATTGCTGATGCGGCTCGGTCAGAAAGTAGGTGTTGTGCCTGCCGGTTCCCGGTTTCAGTCGGTCACCATCAGCGTGGAAGGGAGCGTAACCGCAAGGCATCAGGATATCCATAACACGCTGGTCACTACCTTCGACCATCACGACGGGTGCGCCCTCGAGTGTCACGGCTGCACCGCTAAGAATCTGCGGCTCCAGGCCTTCCGCATCGATCTTGATGACATCCGGTGAGAGGCTCAGGCTGTCGAGGGTTTGTACGGGAACAGTCAGCGCGATGACGTGAGCCCGTCGAACATCAAAGG
>CAXBBA010000129.1:0-6189 GCA_963973805.1 uncultured Halieaceae bacterium
TGTGGTATGTCGGCAGATATTGCGGCACAGGCATTCGATCCGTTTTTCACGACCCGCGCCGGTGGTACGGGACTGGGGCTCGCGGTGGTGGCCATGACCATCGGTCAGCACGGCGGTGAGGTGCGGGCCCGGAATCGCGCCGGAGGTGGCGCCGAGTTCCTGATCGACCTGCCAATCCGCCAGCGCAGATCGCCCCCGCGGGACTCGCAGGAGCAGAATCCGACTCCGGGGAGGAGAGCACTATGAATGAAGCAGCCCGCGTTCTGGTGGTGGAAGATGACGACACGCTGCGCGAAGCCCTGTGCGACACCATAGAGTTCGGCGGTTACCGGGCGGTTGCCGCCGGCAACGGTCGCGAAGCCCTGAGCCGCATGGACGACGGGGCCGTGGACATGATTATCAGTGACGTGCAGATGGACGAGATGGACGGCCATCACCTGCTGCGGGAGGTGCGGTCGCGGAAGCCGCAGATGCCTTTTGTGATGATCACGGCGCACGGTTCGGTGCGCGATGCGGTTGCGGCGATGCGCGACGGCGCCACGGATTACCTGCTGAAACCCTTTGAAGCCCAGGTGCTCCTCGACATGGTGGCGCGCATGGAGCCGGCGGCGGAGCTTCCGGCGGGTACCATGATTGCGGCGGACGAGCGCACCCGGGAACTCTGCGCGCTGGCGGAACGCGTTGCCGGCGCCGAGGCCACGACCCTCATCTCCGGTGAGTCGGGCTGTGGCAAGGAAGTGCTTGCGCGCTTTATTCACGAACACTCCCCCCGTAGTGCCAAACCTTTCCTCGCCGTCAACTGCGCCGCGATTCCCGAGAACATGCTCGAGTCCATGCTCTTCGGTTACGAGAAGGGGGCCTACACCGGCGCCTATCAATCGCGGGCAGGAAAGTTTGAGCAGGCCAATGGCGGCACGCTGCTCCTCGACGAGATTTCCGAGATGGATCTGGCGCTGCAGGCGAAACTGCTGCGCGTGCTCCAGGAGCGGGAGGTGGAGCGCCTGGGCGGGTCCCGGCTTATTCCTCTGGATGTGCGCGTACTCGCGACGACGAACCGCCGCCTGGAAGATGAGGTGCGCGCGGGACGCTTCCGCGAGGATCTCTATTACCGTCTCAATGTTTTTCCGCTGCGCCTGCCGCCCCTGCGCGAGCGGCCCGGCGATATCCTGCCCCTGGCCCGTCTGTTTCTGAAGCGCCATGGCGCCAGACCGGGCATGGATTTCGCCCGCTGCGCCGAACAGGCACTGCTGTCCCATTCCTGGCGCGGCAACGTGCGGGAGCTGGAGAACAGCGTGCAGCGGGCGGCGATACTGGCCCGGGGCGAGGTGCTGGAAGCTCGCGATCTGGTGCTCGAGAACGCCCTGCAGTCCCCGGTCGAACGCGCGGGGAATGGCGCGGACGGCGCCGCGGCGACGGGGGGGGAAGCCCCCCCGCTCGAGGGGGATCTGCGCCAGCGGGAGCAGGAGCTGATCGTGCAGGCCCTGGCCGCCAGCGGCGGTAGCCGCAAGGAAACGGCAGAGCGCCTCGGAATCAGTCCCCGGACGCTGCGCTACAAACTGGCGCGGCTGCGGGAGCAGGGCGTGGAGTTGCCCGGTACCAACGCGGGTATTTCAGAACAGGAAGGGGTTTGACGATGAGTGATGTAGCGATTAACCAGGTACTGGCGCAGATGCGCGTGATGGCGGCCCAGGCAGGCGTGGAAACGTCCGCAGCGCCAGCGCCGGCGGCACCGGGCGGCAGCTTCGCGGAGTTGATGCAGGACTCCATCCAGGATGTGAATGCCGCCATGGTGGAATCCAAAGCGATGGCGACGTCCTTCGAAATGGGCGATCCCGACACGTCCCTCACCGATGTCATGGTGGCGGCGAACCGTGCGAGTCTGCAGTTCCAGGCCATGACCGAAGTGCGCAATAAGGTCCTTACGGCCTACCAGGAAATCATGAGCATGCAGGTCTGATGACCCCGGGCAGCCCTGAACGAGAGAGAGCGGATTAATGGCAGAGGCAGCAGGCAACACCCTCGTGGCCCGTTTCAACGGTTACTCACGCCAGCCCGTGGCGCGTCAGCTGGCGCTCCTTGTCGGTCTCGCGGCGAGCATCGCCATGGGCATCGGTCTGGTGCAGTGGGCGATGAAACCCACGTACAAACCCCTGTACGGTTCCATGGCACCGGAGGACACCAACCAGGTGATCACCTCGCTGGAAGCCAATGGCATCGATTACTCCCTGGACCGGCGCACGGGCATGGTGGCGGTGCCCGCGGGCCAGGTGCACCGGGCGCGCCTGATGCTGGCGAGTGATGGCTATCCCCGGGGGGACGGCGTCGGCTTCGAAAGTCTCTACCGCGAGCAGGAGATCGGCCTGTCGAGTTTCATGGAGCAGGCGCGCTACCACCGCGCCCTCGAGGCGGAGCTGTCCCGCACCATCAGTGCCATGGACAGCGTCCGGGGTGCCCGGGTGCACCTCGCCATGGCCAAGCAGTCGGCGTTTCTGCGGCAGCGGGAGCAGCCTGCGGCGTCCGTGATGCTGAATCTCTACGCCGGGCGTAGCCTCAATGACCGACAGCTTTCGGGGATCGTGCACCTCGTCGCGTCCAGCGTGCCCAACCTCGATGCCGAACAGGTGTCCGTGGTGGATCAGCAGGGCAAGCTGCTGTCGAATCAGGGCTCGGACCCGGAGTTTGGCTATACCCAGGAGCAGTTCCGCTACCGTCGCCAGATGGAAGAGGACTACAGCCAGCGCATCATGGATATTCTCGAACCCATCCTGGGCGCGGGCTCCGTGCGCGCCCAGGTGGCGGCGGATATGGACTTCACGCGCATCGAGCGCACCAGCGAGACCTACGCGCCGGATACCCGGATTCGCAGCGAGCAGACCTCCGAGGAAACTTCGGCGCAGCGCTTTGGAGGCGGTGTCCCCGGGACCCTGTCCAACGAGCCGCCCATCGATACCGAGGTGGTTGCGCAGCAGCCGGGCGTTGCCCCGGGAGCAGAGGTCACGGGCACCGGCGCGCAGCAACAGCAGACCGCCACGCCAGAGCGCACGAGTCGCCGCTCCACGGTGAACTACGAGATGGACAAGACCATCAGTCACATTATGGAGACGCCGGGTACGCTGCAGAAGCTGTCCATCGCCGTGCTCATCGATCACGTCGAAAGCGCGGCGGAAGACGGCAGCGTGAGCAGCGCTGCGCTGCCCCAGGAGCGCATCGACGAAATAACGGCCCTGGTGCGGGAAGCCGTGGGCTTCGACGCCACGCGGGGTGACACGGTCAGCGTTATCAGCGCCTCCTTTGTCTCGCCGCCGGTGATCGAGGCTCCGGAAGCCGAGTCCTCGCTCCTCGAGCAGGACTGGATCTGGCAGGTCGGCAAAGGCGTATTTGCCCTGATTGTGTTGCTCAGTCTCATATTCGCCGTGCTGCGGCCCGTAATGAAGTTCTCGGCCCTGCCCGTTGCCGCGCAGCAGAATCTGCCGGGTGCCGGCGCTGCGATGGCGGGGGCCATCGGTCAGGATGGCGCCATGGGCGATGACCAGGTCACCCTGGGAGGACAGCAGCTGGGACTGCCCGGTGGTGCTGGCGCTGCGCAGGGATACCAGCAACAATTGCAGATGGCGCGGAACGTGGCATCGGGAGAGCCGGAGCGCGCCGCTTATGTGGTTCGTAACTGGGTAGCTGACGATGGCTGATGCAGCAGGTCTGAGTGGTGCGCAACGCGCCGCCATATTTCTCCTGGGCGTGGGGGAAGAGTCCGCCGCGTCCATCATGCGGCATATGGAGCCGCGGGAGGTGCAGCGGGTAGGGGAGGCCATGGCCTCCCTTGCCGGCGTTTCCGATGAGCAGCTGACCGCGGTGCTCACGGAGTTCCATGACAAGGCCGGGGCGGTGAATCCCCTGGGTATCGGCGCGTCGGACTTTGCCCAGCGCGTAATGGTTCAGGCGCTGGGTGAAGAGAAGGCCCGCAGCGTGCTGTCCAAGGTTCTGCCGGGCAAGGCAAAAACCCGGGGCATTGAAGCGCTCAAGTGGATGGATGCCGGGGGCGTCGTCGATATCATCGGCGACGAACACCCGCAGATCATCGCCATCGTCCTCGCATCCCTGGACGATGATCATGCGGCGGCGGTGCTGGCGGAACTGCCCGCGGAGCAGCGCGTGGATGTGGTGAACCGCGTGGCGCGCCTCGAAACCATTGACCCCAGGGCGATGGAGGAGCTGGACCGGGTCCTCGAGAAGCAGCTCGGCAAGTCCTCCAAGTCTCCCCCGCGCGCCGTCAACGGCATGGCCTCGGCGGCGGCGATCATGAATAACGTCGACCCGGAAATTGAGTCCGTGGTCATGGATGCCATGCGGGAGAACGACGCGGATCTAACGGAGCGCATCGCCGAGCTCATGTTCGTCTTCGATGACCTGCTCAGCCTCGACGATCGCGGCATGCAGCGCCTCATCCGCGAGATTTCCGTCGATGTGCTGGTGATCGCCCTGAAGGGGGTCGATTCGGAATTGCAGGAGAAGTTCTTCGGCAACATGTCATCCCGGGCGGCGGACATGCTGCGGGAGGACCTGGAGGCCAAGGGACCGGTGAAGCTCGCCGAAGTCGAGGCGGCGCAGAAGGACATTCTTGGCACCGCGAAAAAACTGGCGGATGACGGTGAGCTGATGATTGGCAAGGGTGGTGACGACTTTGTCTGAAGTCGCCGGAAACGGTTGGAGTCCCCCGGCCCTGGCGCAGACCTCTGCGGCGACGCCGGCGCCGGCACCCCAGGCAACGCCCCAGGCGGACGCGGAGCAGGAGCGACGAAAGGGCTACGATACGGGCTACGCCGAGGGGCTCGCCGCCGGGCGTGCCCAGGGAGAGAGTATCGCCGCCGAAATGACCACATTGCTGCAGGCGATGGCGGCGCCGTTTCAGGACAGTGAGGCGGCCGTACTGCGGGAACTGCTGGACCTGGTCGAGAAGGCCGTCGCAGCGGTGCTGGATCGCGAACTGCAAAGCGCGGACTATGATCTCGAAAAGCTGCTGCGAGAGTCCCTGGAGGTGCTGGGGAGCGTGAATCGCGACGTTGAGCTGACCCTGAATCCGGCGGATGCCGCCATCACGCGGGACCTCGGTCTGGCTCCCGATGTGACCCTCATCGAGGATTCGCGCATGCACCGGGGAGGGCTCCGGCTGCGCGCCGGCCACCGCCTCGTGGATGCCAGTGTGGCGGCTCGCCTGCAAGCTGTGCTCGCGGGATTGCGGGAGCGGGCGGGGGTCCCCGAGGCACCCGATCCCGCAGAGGGGGGCGGGTCTGCCGGCGGTGCGGCGGGGGTCCCCTGAGCATGTATTCCGCCGCCGAACTCCTGGCCCAGCGCGACGAGCGCCTGCGTACGCGCCTGGCGTCCCTCGCCGCAGGCGTGGAGCGGCCGGAACCCCAGCGCGAGGGCAGTCTGGTGCGCATGGTGGGCATGAAGCTCGAGGCGGAAGGCTGTGACGGAGCCATCGGTGACCGGTGCCGCGTGAGCTGTTCCGGCGCGACGGTGGACGCCGAAATCGTCGGCTTTGCCGAGGGGCGACTGGTGCTGATGCCCGAGGGAGATATCGCCGGCCTGCAATTGGGGGCCCGTGTACGTCCCCTCGGCGAGGGCGCGTCCGTCGGTGTCGACGAGCAGTTGTTCGGGCGGGTGCTCGATGGCGCCGGACATTTCCTTGACGGCGGGCCCGCGCCCCAGTGCAGTCACAGCGTGTCCCTGCGGGGCCGGTCGCTCAATCCCCTGGAGCGGCGGCCGATCCGGGAGCCGCTGGATGTGGGTGTGCGCGCCATCAACGGCTTGCTCACCATGGGCAAGGGCCAGCGCCTGGGCCTGTTTGCGGGCAGTGGCGTCGGCAAGAGTACGCTGCTGGGGATGCTGACGCGGCACAGCTCCGCGGATGTGATCGTGGTTGCCCTGGTGGGCGAGCGGGGTCGCGAGGTGCGGGAGTTCATCGAAGATATCCTCGGTCCCGAGGGGCTGTCGCGAGCCATCGTCGTGGCGACCCCCGCGGATCACCCACCGCTGATGCGCATCCATGGCGCCTGGCGCGCGACCGCCATCGCGGAGCACTTTCGCGATCAGGGGCGGGACGTGCTGCTTCTCATGGATTCCCTGACGCGCTTCGCCCAGGCGCAGCGGGAGATTGGCCTGGCGGTGGGGGAGCCGCCGGTCTCCAAGGGC
>CAXBBA010000130.1:0-6172 GCA_963973805.1 uncultured Halieaceae bacterium
CACTCCCCGGGGGTTCAGGAATCCCAGCAGGCGTGGCAGCAGCAGCGCGTGCTCACTCAGCCAGTGCAGGCTGGCATTGGCAAACAGCAGGTCCTGATCCGCATCGGGGGTGAAGGTGGCGATATCACCCTGAACATAGTCGGGCCCCGGCTGGCGGCTGCGGGCCTTGGCGAGCATCGCCGCGGAGCTGTCCATCGCCGTGATCCTGGCGTCGGGCCAGCGTTGCGCCAGAAGGCTGGTAGACAGTCCCGAGCCGCAGCCGAGATCCGTAATGCGATCGAAGCTATTCCCGGGGATCGCGTTCACCAGGTCCCCGGCGGCGCGTTGGCGCTCGTCACCGAAGCGGTCGTAAAGCCCTGAATCCCAATCGCGCTGCACCCTGCATCCTCCTTTCCGCTGCGCGGCAGTGTAGCGCGACTCACTTCAGGAGTTGCGCTGTGCCAGCCGGGTGCGGAGCCGTTGGTGCTCCGCCTCATCGATGGGGAAGTGCCACATGAGCGCCATCGCCGCCCCTTTGCAGAGCAGGCTCGGCGCGGCGTAGTAAACCGCCAGCAGGCGTATCGCCTCCGGCGTGTTGACGGCGGAGGCCTGGAATCCCGAGAGGTCCAGCAGCGGGAACATCAGGCCCACGGCCAGGGCGAAGGCGAGCTTGGAAGCCGTACCCCAGAGGGCGAAGAACAGGCCCGGACGCCGTTCGCCGTTGTGCCAGGCATCCCATTCGATGAGGTCCCCATTGATGGCGCTCGGCAGGGCCAGGTCCGCACCGATCATCAATCCCGTGGCTGCGACGATGACCGCGAACAGCGGCGTGTCGCCGGCGCCAAGGAAGGGGGCGGCGCTGAAGCACAGGCAGGAGATGAATACGGCGATGCACCAACTGCGATGCTTGCCCCAGCGCCGGGACAGGCGCACCCACAGGGGTACCCCCAGGGCGCTGGCCACAAAGTAGAGAAACAGCAGGGGGCCGGCGGCCTCCGGCGCGTCCAGCACGTGGTTCACGTACAGCAGGAACAGCGTGGCGGGGATGGCATTCCCCAGGCCGTTGAGCAGGAAGGCAAGCAGAAGGCGCCGGAACGGCGAGGGCCGGGACAGCAGCCTCACGGCATCGGCCAGGCTCGTGCCGCTGACATCTGCACCGCTCCGGTCCGGTACGCGCACCATTGCCAGGGGGACTGACAGCGCCAGACCCGCGAGCGTGAGCAGGGCGATGGCGTGGAGGGAGCCGCCCAGGGCGGCGCTGTCGCGGTTGTCCACCAGCAGCAGCGCCGCGAGGGTGCCGAGGAGGCCGAAGACGACCCGCGCTCCGCTGATGCGACTGCGCTGGTGGTAGGCCTCGCTGAGCTCGGCACCCCAGGCGTTCATGGGCACGATGGCCATGGTTCCCGCGATGTAGATGGCCAGGGTGCTGAGGAGCAGAAAGGTCTGGTCCGCATCCTGCGGCGGGTGGAACAGCATCCACACGGATGCCCCGACCAGGGGGGCGCTGGCGAGTACCCAGATCTTTCGCCGACCCCAGCGCGCCGGGGTGCGATCCGACAGGTAGCCCACGACGGGATCCGTCGCCAGGTCCCAGAGCCGGGCGCCAAAGAGAACGGCGCCCACGGTGGACAGGCTCAGGCCCAGGGCCTGGGCGTAGAACGTGGGCACGATGACCTGCAGCGCGATGAACGCCGCCGCCAGGGGAAAGGCCAGGGAGCCATAGGCCGCCAGGGTGGCGAGACCGGGGATATACCCCGGCGCATCGCCGGATGGGGCTGGAATATTGGTTGCGCGCATGGGCTTTATACGCGCGGCGGCAAATTTGGACGTCAGCGCAGGCTGAGGTAGGGCTGGCCGGGGTCGAGGTCAAAGACCTGGCCGAAGGCGCGCAGGTCCCCGGGGGCGCCGCTGAGTGCCATCGACCCCTGTTTCAGCGCGTCGCGATAGCTCAGTTCACCGGTGAACAGGCGATTGAGCACGGGGCGTTCGAGCGTCAGCGTCACATCCGCCTCGGGGTGGACCCCCTCGTGGATGTCCAGAATCGCGTTGCGCAGCTCCAGGGTGTAGGCCTCCTGCGTGTCCGTCAGGTGGTAGGCGACGGCCAGGTGCCGGTCCCCCGCTTTTGCGCTATCGACGCGAAAGCGCAGCAGGCTCAGAAGCTGGCGCATGGTCAGGTCGTCGGGGATGAAGCGGGTCTGCTGCAGCTGCTCCACCACCCGTCGGGGCTGCACCGCGCCCTCGAGTTCCCGCGCCGCCGTGAGGTAGAAGCCTCGCCAGTTGGTGTTGGCGGTGGCGAAACCGATGCGCCGCAGCGCCGCGGCCTTGAGGTGCCGGGCAGGCATGTCGTCGCGGTCCAGGCGCACCAGATAGGCTGTGAGCTCCGCGACCCACTGGTCGTCGCCCTCCGCGAAGGCGGCTTCCGCTGCGGCGAAGACCCGTTCCCGGCCGCCCATGAGTTCCACCAGGCGCCGGGCTTTCTCGACCCGGGGCAGAGGGTCCAGTTCCGCGGGGTCGCCGTTCCACCAGCTGATGTAGGCGACGTAGTACTCGCGCACGTTGTGCTTCACCGTGCCGTACATCTCCACCACATCGGCGCCGGACAGGGGCTGGCCGTGGCTGGGCACCAGGTGCTCGGCGCCGTAGGCGCGCATGCGATCGATGGCGCCAATCCATTTCATGGCATCGCGGGGCTTGGTGCCGCGCAGCGAGTGGAGGTTGGGATAGTTCGGTCCCTGGAGCTCATCGCCCGAGAGCATCACCCGGTAGTCCGGCAGCCAGATCGCCAGGTGGCTGGCGGATTCGCCGCCGGTCTGGAACAGCTCCATGCGCACCCCCGCGATGGTCAGCTCCTGGCGGTCCGAGATGAACTGATTGGGCGCGATGTAGCTCTTGCGTTGGCCACCGAGCGTGTAACCGCAGCAGGAGACATGGTAGTCCCGGCCGTCGCCGACGGGGTCCAGGAGCTGGCCGTACATGTACATGGCGCGCAGGCCCATGATGGGAGCGGTCACCTGGTTTTCGTCTTCGAGTTCGCGCAGGAAATTGTCCGCTGCGATGACCGGAACCTCGCCGGAGGCGGCAGCGGCGGGATCGACGAAGGCGCCGCCGCCGCTGATGTGGTCCGCGTGGTGGTGGGTGTAGATCACCGCCGCCACGGGTTTGGACGTGATTTCCCGGAAGGCCTTCTCGGCCACCGCTGCGTGTTCGTGGGCCGTGGTGGTGTCCACGATGATCACCCCGTCGTCGCCCTCGATCATGATCACGTTGCCGAAGCCCCGGTTCGGGGTGTTGTAGTCCCACACGGGCGTGTCACCGATCCGGAACAGTTCTTCTTCGAGGTAGCGCGCGTGCTCCCGCAGATAGGCGGGGGACGAGAACGGGACCGTGTAGGGGTTGTCCGAACTGCCCATGGGCATGCTGGCCGGCTCCCCGTCGGACCCGGCGCCGCAGGCGGTGAGGAGACTTGCCATCGCGAGCAACAGAAAACCCGAGGTCAGGCTGCTCCAGAAGGTCGTGGGCGTATTCGGGGCTGCGGCCATCGTTATTCCTTATCGTTATCAAGGGCCATCAATCTACGGTGCCGGGACGGGAAATTCCACCGCCCGGGCCGGGCAAAACCCGCCTATACTGCATCTTCCCCCTAACAAAGGCCGCAGAACCGCCAACAGGAGACAAACCATGGATTTACTGCAGATGGGCGCACAGATGCTGTCCCAGAAACTGGGCGTGAGCGTCGATACGAATACCATCACTTCGGCCCTCAGCGGCTTGCTGGCGAACGAATCGGGTCAGGTGGACCTGGCGAGCCTGGCCGGCAAGATGGCCAGCAGTGGCAATCTGAGTGCGGTGCTCGGTTCCTGGCTCGGCGACGGTGCCAACCAGTCCATTTCGGCGCAGAGCATCATGGACCTGTTCGGCAGCGATCGCGTCAGCGCCTTCGCCAGCCAGGTGGGGGTGGAGACGTCCACCGCCGCCGACGGTCTCGCCGACGTGCTGCCCGAAGTCATGGACAAGGCCAGCTCCGGCGGCAGCCTGCTGGACATGGCCGGTGGTGCCTCGGGCCTCCTCGGCGCGGCCAAGTCGTTCTTCAGCTGAGCTGCAGCACCCGGCGTCGCAGCGCTCAGTCGCTGCGGCAATGCCGGGCGGCCATTTTTCTGGGCAGGAACTCCAGCGTGCTGCGATAGCCGATCTCGTAGAGCTGGTCCTTGTCCTCGGGACTCAGAGAGAAGGCCACGGGGGAGATGTCACCCGTTTCTACCACGATGGTGGACAGCCAGAAGTCCTCGTTGATGTATTCATGCGCCAGCGTGGTCATGAAGGTGTGGAGCAACATGCCCAGATACTGGCGCAGGGGGAAAATCGGCTTGCGCTGAGGCGGTGCCAGCCCTCCCGTTCCCCGCAGCTTGAACACCACCACCGGCGTGCCTTCGCCGGACCAGTCTCGCCGCAGGGATTCCTCGGACAGAATGCTGCCGTCCGCCATCACCATGTCGCCGTGGTTCTTGAAGCTGAAGAGCAGGGGCACGGACATGGAGTAGCGCACGGCCTGGGATACGGGCATATGCGGTGTATGCGTTGAGCTGAAGAGCGCGGGCTTGCCCGTGCGCACATCGGTCGCGACAACGTGCAGGTCCTTTTCCAGGTCCCGGAAGCATCGCCCGTCGAGTTTTTTGTCCATCCAGCGCTGGAAGTGGTCGCCGCTGGACAGGCCCCCGGTGCGCAGAAGCGATACGAGGTTCTGGCCCAGAAACTGGGAAAAATCCGTCTCCTGGGCGATGGCGCGGATCGCGGGGAGGGGATAGCCCGCCGCGAGCAGCGCCGCGACGATGCTGCCCCCCGAGACACCGACGAGCTGATCGAAGCCGATACCCAGCTCCTCAAGGGCGGCGAGGATGCCGATGTGCGCCGGCAGGCGGGCACCACCGCCCGCGAGCACCGGAACGATGGGTTGCCCCACCCGCTGCGGCGTATCTGTTGAGCCCGCACCAGTCATCGCAGATACCCCTGAATTGTTTCGACCATTACTATAGCGTCTGGTGGAACAACGGAAAGGGACCCCGATGGCACAAGCTCTGCGCATTGGCGTGGTAAGCGATGGCAAGGCCGGGCATATGAATCAGAGTCTGGGTCTCGCCGAAGCGCTGCGGCGCCTGCGCCCCGAGACCCAGATCCACGAATTGCCCGCGCTGTCGCGCTGGGCTGCGCTGCGGATTCTGATCGGAGGAAGCGCCGATGCGCCGACGCTGGATCTGCTCGTTGGCGCCGGCCACGGTACGCACCTGACGCTGCTGGCCCTGGGCTACGCCTGCGCCTGTCCCACCGTGGTCATCATGCGACCGAGCCTGCCCCGGCAGCTCTTTGACCTGTGCATCACGCCACGGCACGACGGCCTGCCCGAGGACGAGCGGCGCTGGCTGTCCGATGGTCCCATGAACCGTCTGCTACCGGGCCCCAAGGGGGAGGAGGGGCTGATCCTCATCGGCGGTCCTTCGCCCCATTTCGCCTGGGACGAGGAGGCGGTGCTGGCGCAGCTCCGGCATATCTGCGCAGAGGGTCGCTGGCAGCTCAGCACGTCCCGGCGCACGCCCCCCTCGTTCCTGGCGGCGCTGCGGGGGCAGCAGCAGGCGAACCTGGTGATCCACGATGTCGCCGATCTGCCTCCCGGATGGCTGGGGGCGTCGCTGGCACAGGCACCGCGCTGCTGGGTGACTCCCGACAGCGCGTCCATGGTCTACGAAGCGCTCACCGCCGGGTGCGGCGTCGGGCTTCTGGAGCTGGCGCCGCAGGCCGGCAGCCGCGTTGCGGGGGCGATGGCGGACCTGGGGGATCGCGGTCTGGTGCGAACGTTTGGGGATTGGGTCGCCGGCGACGGTCTTGTTGCCGTGGAGCCGAGGCTCGCGGAAGCCGATCGCCTGGCGCGGCGCCTGCTCGATTCGCGGTGGCTGGCGTGACCTTTCTGCTTGGGAGCGCATGCGTCCTTGGCGCGGTAGCGGTCGCCGTCTTCAGCCACCGTTTCGCCTGGTGGCGCAAAACCGTGCCCTACGCGCATCCGCGCATTCTCATGTATCACATGGTGCGCGAACCCCTGGCGGGCGCGACCTTCAACAAGCTGCGCGTGGCACCGGCGGCCTTCGAAGCGCAGCTGCGCTGGCTGCGGGACGAGGGCTGGTACTTCGCCACGATGGCGGAGTTG
>CAXBBA010000131.1:0-6160 GCA_963973805.1 uncultured Halieaceae bacterium
ATGGCGAGGGCGCGTTCTTCCCGGGCTTTCCGTTCGGCGCGACGCACCGTCTCATTCAGCGAGACAGACTCGACCGCACGATTCTCTGCGGCGACCTCGAGCTGATCCTGCAGGTACTGGAATTCGGGGTTTGTCTCGGAACGCTCCTCAAAGAAGCTTGCCAGTTTGGGTACCAGCGCATCGACGTTGCTGTAACGGCGGTGCCGCACCGCGTTGATCTGATCCCAGTCCAGCGCGTGTTCCAGAGCAGACTCACCGATCTCCGCGGTATCGTAGAGCGACGGGAAGGTGATATCGGGGACCACGCCACGATGTTGCGTGCTGTCGCCGGAAATGCGGTAGAACTTGCTCTCGGTGATCTTCAGCTGGCCTTCCGTCAGCGGCACCATGGTCTGCACGGTCCCCTTGCCATAGGAGCGGTCACCCACCACCAGGCCACGATCGTAGTCCTGTATGGCGCCGGCAAAAATCTCCGACGCCGACGCGCTCAAGCGATTGATGAGCACCATCAGGGGGCCGTCGTAATAGGCGCTGCGCAGACGCTTGCCGTCCCGCCACACCCGGCGGGAGGAGTGGCGAATCTGCACCGTGGGCCCGTACTCGATGAACAGGCCCGTGAGTTCGTTCGCCTCCTGAAGGGAGCCACCGCCGTTGTTGCGCAGATCGATGATGACGCCGGACACGTCTTCTTCCTCGAGCTCCTCCAGCAGGCGTCGCACGTCCCGGGTGGTGCTCTTGTACTCGTCATCGCCGCGACGCATGGCCTCGAAATCGATATAGAAGGTAGGGATGTCGATCACACCGACGCGCATGGTCTCGCCGTCGCCGCGGGGCAGTTCGAGAATGCGCTTCTGCGCCGACTGCTCCTCGAGGCGCACCTTGTTGCGCACGATCTTGATGGCCTTGCGTTCCGCGTCCGCGCCCGCCTTGGCGGGAAGCACCTGCAGGCGCACGATGGAATCCTTGGGCCCCCGAATCAGATTGACCACCTCATCCAGGCGCCAGCCGATGACATCGACAAACTCTCCATCCGTACCCTGGGCGACGGCGACGATGCGGTCCGAAGGCTTGAGGTCTCCCTGCTTGTCCGCGGGACCCGAGGGCACGATGCGGGACACGCGGGTGTATTCATCTTCGAGGGCCAGCACGGCACCGATGCCCTCCAGGGAGAGGCGCATGTTGATGTTGAAGTTCTCGGAGCGGCGCGGCGACAGATAGTTGGTGTGGGGATCGTACAGCTCCGTCAGCGCATTGGCGTAGATCTGGAAAGCGTCCTGGGCGTTGTAGCGCTGCACGCGCTTGAGCTGATTGCTGTAGCGCCGTTCCAGGGTCTCGATGATCTCATCTCCGGGCTTGTCCGCCAGGCGGAGATTGAGCACCTGGTTCTTGAGGTGCAGGCGCCAGCGCTCGTCCAGCTCGTCGTCGTTGCTGGCCCAGGTCCGGGCCTCGGGGTCGAGGGAATAGCGCTCGTCCACATCGAAGCGCATGGCTTCGACCATGGCGGGCAGGCCCTCCACCAGGGATTCGAGGCGCGCAATCATCTTCTGGTGGAAGCTGTTGAAGATCTCAAAGGCGGCGTCGAGCTCCCCCTTGGGCAGCGTGTCGTCCATCTGGTAGCGGTAGCGATCAAAGGACGCTATGTCGGCGGCGGTGAAGAACAGACGCCCGCCGTCGAGACTGTCCAGGTAGTTGTCCAGATGCTCGGACGACAGCTCATCACCGTACTCGAGTTTGGAGTAATGGCGCTGCTCGAGTTGCTCCACCAGTTCCGAAGCGGTTTTCTGTTGAGCCTTGGTGTAGGTGACCAGCGCATGGCTTGCGCTTGACCACGTCAGGGCGATCGCACAGGCAGAAAGGAAAATTCGTCGCACGTTGTTAGCCTCTTTCGTGTGCTTTGGCCTGAGTGTAACCGTATGACTCTCAGGGTCAAAGCGAGTTTCGGCGGGCGGTATCAGAGCAGGGCGAACTGCGCCGAGACGCTGACGCGGAACGTGATGTGCCCGGACTGGTAGCTTTCCGCCGCAGGGCTGGACACCGCATCGGCGCTCCTCATGGCCATTTCGCGCCGCATGGGCTGGGGTATCGGTGAGCTGTGTGCCGACAGCGTCACCACGGGGCCGAGCTTCTGACCCAGGGCATCCGCTATGGTCCGGGCGCGGCTCCGCGCGTTTTCGGCAGCCGCAGCGAGTACCTTGAGGTAGACCGTTTCACGGTCCTGGAGCCCTGGTTGGGGGCTGTTGATCTGGTTGACGCCCGCGTCCGACAGCTTGGTCAGCAGGTCGCCAAGTTTGTCCAGATCCAGCAGGCGCACCTCGATGCTGCGAGCGACCCGGTAGCCGGTGATCTCCTGGCGTTCCTCGCTCTTGTTCCAGCGATAGCGGGGCGTGATGCTCAGGCCCGTGGTGTCCGTGTCCTCACCGGCTACGCCGGCTTCGCGAATGATCTGCAGGGCGGCGCTGCTGATCTTGTCCACCTCCGCGCGGGCCACGGCGGCCTTGGTGTGCTCTTCGAGAATCTCCATGTGCAGCATCGCCATGTCCGGGGCGACGCGCAGCTCTGCCTCGCCATTGACCTGGATGCCCCGGTCCTGGGCCGCGAACAGCGTCGCCGGGGACAGCAGGGCGCCCAGCAACAGCGCCAGGGCGAAGGGGAGGAATGTTCTGGCGGGATTGGATGGGCTCGCGTTAACTGTAGTTCTCACGGTGAATCCTCGTTGGGCTTATTCTTCTAGGACCCCGAGGTCGCGCTGCGGTTCCCGTTCCGTGAAAACCAGTGTCGGGGCCCCGGGGGACCAGAGTTGGCGCACGCGGTTGGTCTGGCCTTCCTGGTGATCCATGAGCACCGTGTTGCGAAGGCTCGAGACCTGCTCCCGTTGCACCGGGATCGAAAAATAGATCCAGGTGGCGCCGTACTCCCCATCCAGCCCCAATACCCGGGGGCGGGCTGCCGGGCTCGCGGGGAGGAGAACGAAGTGCTGGGCCAGATAGGCTTCCAGCAGCGAGCGCACCGCCGCAGTATTCACCAATACCACGGGCTCTCCCGCCCTGCGGGACAGGGCTGCCTCGAGGTCCTCGGGGATGACGTTCAGGGCTACATCGAGCGTCCCCTCGGCGGACCATTCGACCTCGGCGTAGCTGTGGTGCGCCGGGTGGGCGCCGGCACTGCTGCCAAGCACGCAGCCGAGGCAGAGCAGCGCAAAAGCCAGCGCCCGTCGAGACATCACTTGATGATCTGCTTCCACTGATCCTCATCGTAGCGGCGCATCGGGTTGGGCGCTTCGCTCTCCTTGTACAGCTGGAAGCGACTCGGCGTAATGCGCCGGGGCCAGTGGTTGTCCAGCTCGTTGGCGTCTGCGGTGCGTCGCTGGGGATCAAAGCTGATGCCCGTGATCTCGCGGTCGCGGATGAACACCTTGGTCACCCGGTCCGCGTCGCGACGCCAGATTTCCGCGGGGATCATCAGTTCCTCGCTTTCGCCATCCGCATAGTCGATGCGAAGGGGGAGGGGAGTCACCAGGCCGCCCTTGTTGACGAAGGTCACAGCATAGAAATTCGCCTCTTCCTCCAGCAGCGCCAGCTCGCGCGCGGTCAGCTTCTCCTTCAGGGATTCATACTCGGCGTAGTCCCAGGGTGTGACGGCATATTCGTCATAGCTGTTGTAGAAGTCTTCCAGCTCCGGATTGCGCTCCAGGAGCGTTTCCATGCCCTCGTTGCGCTGCTGTGTGATCCCCGTCTCACGCTCTACATCCCGGGCGCGTTGCCAGGGTTTTTCCACCTCGGGGTTGTGGCTGTCAATTTGATAGAGCTGTACGGATTCGATGCCTACGTCCACATGCGCCGTGCCGTAGAACCAGCCACGCCAGAACCAATCGAGATCGACGGCGGAGGCATCTTCCATGGAGCGAAAGAAATCGGCGGGCGTGGGGCGTTTGAATTTCCAGCGCCGGTCGTACTCGCGAAAGGCATAGTCGAACAGGTCGCGGCCCATGATGGTCTCGCGGAGGATGTTCAGGGCTGTGGCGGGCTTGCCATAGGCGTTATTGCCAAACTGAAAGATGGACTCGGAGTTGGTCATGATCGGGACCTGACGGTCGCTGATCATGTAGGGGACCATCTTCTCGGGTTCACCGCGCCGCGACGGGTAGTCGTCTTCCCATTCGGACTCGGCGAGGAACTGCAAAAAGCTGTTGAGCCCCTCATCCATCCAGGTCCACTGACGCTCATCGGAGTTGACGATCATGGGGAAGTAGTTGTGTCCCACCTCGTGGATGATCACGGAGATCAGGCCGTACTTGCTCCGCTCCCAGGTCTTGTCACCAGTCTTCTGGCGCTCGTCCCAGTAGGTGCCGTCGCCGTAGGGGCGGGGCTTGTTGAAGGTGATCATGGGGTACTCCATGCCACCCACGGGGCCGTTGACCGAGATGGACACGGGGTAGGGGTATTCAAAGGTATAGCGGCTGTAGACGTCCATGGTGTGGACGATGGCCGGGGTGGAGTACTGACTCCACAGGGGTTCCGCTTCGTTGGGGTAGAAGGACATCGCCATGACGTTGCGCTCGCCGTTCACCACGGTCTGCGCGTCCCAGATGAATTTGCGTGATGAGGCGAAGGCGACATCGCGGACGTTCTCGGCCCGGAAACGCCAGGTCTTCTCTCCGGCGCTGCGGCGCTGCTCGTTCTCGCGGGCCTCTTCGGGGGTCACGATGAAGCGCTGCTCCCCCGGCTCCCGGGACGCGTTGTAGCGCTCCAGCTGGGCCTCGGAGAGCACCTCGTCGGCATTCTGCAGCTCGCCCGTGGCGGCGACGATGTGGTCCGCCGGCACCGTGATGGCGAGGTCGAAATCCCCCAATTCAAGGGTGAACTCGCCCCTGCCGAGGAACTGCTTGTGCTGCCAGCCCTGGTAATCCGTATAGGCCGCCATGCGGGGGTACCACTGGGCGATTTCGTAGATGTAGTTATCGTCGGCCTCGAAGTACTCATAGCCGCCGCGTGCCTTGATCAGCGTGGCGTCGATGATATTGTGGGACCAGCCGACGCTGAAGGTGTAGCTGCTGCCCGCCAGCACGGGCTCGGGCAGATCTATGCGCAGCATGGTCTTGTTGATGGTGTAGCGCAGATCGGAGCCCCGCTCATCGCGCACGAAGGCGATGCGCGCACCACCATCGAAACGCTGTTGTTCGACCAGGGTGGCAACCCGCGAGTAGGTCAGTTGTTCAAAGCTTGGCGTGGTTTCCGTGAGGGTGGCGTCCGAACCCAGGGCGTAGCGATTCTGGTCCAGCTGCAGCCACAGGTATTTGAGGTCGTGGGGGCTGCGGTTGTGGTAGGTGATCGTCTCGCTGCCCTCGATGCGCTGTGCTTCATCATCCAGGCGGACGGTAATGGAGTAGTCGGCCCGCTGCTGCCAGTAGTCGGGGCCCGGGGCGCCACTGGCGAGGCGGGTCTCCGTCGGGGTGTCCAGCAGATGTCCAAGCTGGTTGAAGGCTTCGGCGCCGCCGGCGGCGGCGGAAACCGTTGTAGGGGCACACAGGGCTGCGAAGGCCGCTACCGCGGACAGGAAAGTTCGTTTCATCATTGGAATAGGTCTGGGTCTGGGTCTGGGTCTGGGTCTGGGTCTGGTGACGGGAGCGTGTGAAGAGAGCGCGTGGAATGGGCAAATTATAATCTCCCATGGGGGCTAAGGACAGCGACGGGCCCTTTGCCAGGCACCCCGGACAACGGATAATCAACGATTTGGAGGGTGAACGTGGCGACCTTACTGATGCACCATGCGGACATGCTGGTGTGCATGGATGATGAGGGGCGGGAGATCAGCGACGGAGGGGTCTTCATCCGCGACGGTGTCATCGAGGCGGTGGGGCCCAGTGCCACGCTGCCCGCGAGTGCCGACAGGGTCATCGACCTGGGCGGCCACGTGCTGCTGCCGGGGCTCGTCAATACGCACCATCACCTGTACCAGAACCTCACGCGCCTTATGCCCGCCGCGCAGAATGCGCCCCTTTTCGGCTGGCTGACGTCCCTCTATCCCGTCTGGGAGCGCCTCACGCCCGAGGCATTTCGCGTGTCGGCGCAGATCGGTATTGCGGAGCTGCTGCTCTCGGGTTGCACCACCACCTCGGACCACCAGTACATCTTTCCCAACGGGGCCCGCCTGGACGACACGA
>CAXBBA010000132.1:0-6159 GCA_963973805.1 uncultured Halieaceae bacterium
CGGTGGCCGCTCGCGTCAGGGCCTCGCGCAGATCGGTGGCGTTCGTGGCAGCGAAGTAGCGCCCCGCACCCGCTGCGGCCCAGGCCCGAAATGTCTCTTCCAGTTCCGGGTCCTCGATGGCAAAGCCCACCACGTTCACCCGGATATCCCAGCCTCGCTCCCGCAGTGCCTGAATCGCCAGCGCAGCGTCGCCGTCACAGGTTTCTTCTCCATCCGTGAGAACAATCAGCACCCGCCTGCCGTTTACGTTTGCGAGGTCATCGGCTGCCAGTGCCAGCGAATGCCCCAGGGGGGTGCGCGCCAGATTCATCGCATTGATGGATGCGATGGTGGCCAGGGTGCGGTCCCTGTCCAGGGGGGCCAGGGGGATCTCAAGGTCGCTGCGGCAGGAATCGGCTTCGCGGTGACCAAAGACACGCAGCGCAAAACCCGTGCCCTCGGGGATCGTTTCGCTGACCAGTTCCTGCAATGTGCTCCGGGCAATCGCTATGCGACGCTCTTCACCGATGCGCTGGAGCATCGACCCAGAGGCATCCAGGATGACGCCGACCGCATCCTCGCTGCTGAGCAGAGCCCGACTCTGGAGCACCAGCAAATGCCCGGGGGGCTGGGGAGCCGGCAACACGGAAACGGGCTGCCGGGCGCGCTCCGCACCGCCCCGGGTCACGTAACGCAGCAAATACTCCCCCGGGTCCTTCGGTGCGGTCAGGGTGACGACCTGCGTGTTGGGGTCCACATAGCCGTACCCCGCCAGGGCATCATCCTCGCCTCGGAGCAGGCGAAGCACATCCCCCGCGTTGCCGAGGCCCTTCCAGGCCACATCAAACTGCTCGTGAGCCGTCACCGTTTGCGGTGCCTGGATCGTTACGGTCGCTTCGACAACGTCGATGGGCGCGCGACCGATGATGCGATGGCTGGACAGGTACACCACATCGTAAGCACCGGGTTCTTCCGGTGCGCGCAGACTGCCTTGGCGATCGTCGCCCGCATTGGCCACGTAGCTGTAGCTCGCGCCGTCGATGCGGTCACCGTCGCGGTCGGCAAAGGTGATGAAATCCTGAGCGTTCTCCGGCCCATTCCAGCCCACCAAAACGGAAGCACCAGCGTGGGTCTCGCCAACCACGTTGAGCTCGGCGCTCACCTGGCCCACGGACACGGGGGCGCGGGCGAGCACCGTACTACCGGTAACGTAGACCACGTCATATTCTCCCGCATCCGCGGGTGCCCGGAGCTTAGCGTCTCCACCCCGTAGATTGCCGACGTAGGCGTAGGAACTTCCGCGTATCGGGTCTCCGCCTCGCGACGCAAAGGTCAGATGGTCACTGCGATTAATGGGGCCGGACCACTGCACGGCAATGCTCTCGCCGGCTCCGGCGCTCGTCGGGGTGGAGACGCTCGCGTCGGCCATCTCGACTTCCAGCACCTGACTGGCGCGAACCTCACGTTCCGACACCAGAACGATACGATAGCTTCCCGGGATCTCGGGCACGGTCATGGTCTGGGGGTTGGCCTGCAGGTAGGCGTAGCCCACGCGCCATGGTTTTTCGCCCGGCGGGTGAATTTCGAGCATCGCCGAAGTTCCCTCGGGAATGGACCAGATGACTTCGATGCTCTGGCGGATATGGGCCCTCGTCGGTGCCTCGAGGGAGAAGCCCGCCTGCGCGAAGACCAGGGAAGGAAGGCAGGCAAGGCCTGCGACCAAAACGCATCGTACCCAGGAAGTCCCGTTCATTGGCGCGCCTCTTCTTATCTAATCGGCCTAGGGATTCTAACTAAAATCGATCGTCCTGGTTAAACATCAGGAACAAACTTGCCTTCCGGGTCGCGCCCGGACTTCAGTTGCCGCAACCAGAGTTCCTCGCGTTTTCCCCGCTACCGCAATCTTCGATACTGCCAATGTTATCTCACGTATATTTTCGTGAGCTGAGAGAACATGGTCATAGCGCTCGTTTCTCCTCACACTACCCCAGCGATCGGCGGAGTTCGCCGACAAAGTATTCCTTAAGTACTACAGGGAAACGAAACCATGTCTCTGCCCTATCCCAACATTTTCCGCCCCCTGGACCTCGGATTTGTCCGCCTGAAAAACCGCATCATGATGGGTTCCATGCACACCGGCCTCGAAGATATCGGCGACGAGGGCTACGAGAAGATGGCCGCCTACTTCGCAGAGCGTGCAAGCGGTGGCGTCGGGATGATCATGACGGGCGGGATCGCGCCCAATCCCGAGAGCAATGCTCCGGGCCATGACAGCGCCATGCTCTACCGGGAAGACCAGGTCCCGCTGCATCGCAAGGTCACCGATGCCGTGAAAGCGGCCGCACCGGATTGCAGAATGTGTATGCAAATACTCCACCCCGGCGCGCTAGCGGCCAACCCGGAAGCCGTCTCCCCCTCGGGCATTCGCTCCCGCCTCAGCCCCATCAAACCCAAAGTGATGACCGAAGCCGATATCGAGCGCACCATCGAGGACTTCGCCAACTGCGCCAGACTCGCCCAGCAGGCGGGCTACGATGGCGTCGAGATCATTGGCTCAGCCGGCTACCTGATCAGCACCTTTCTGGTGGAAAAGACCAACAAGCGTGACGATCGGTGGGGTGGCAACTACGAAAACCGGATGCGCCTGGCGATCGAAGTCATCAAGCGCGTGCGCGAGGCGGTGGGCGCGGAATTCATCCTGGTCTACCGAATAGCCGCCATGGAAATGATGGCAGACGGCAGCAGCTGGGACGAGGTGGTTACGCTGGGCAAGGAGATTGAACGAGCTGGCGCCACCATCATCAGCACCCATTTCACCTGGCATGAAGCCCGCGTACCGACCATTGCCACACGCGTACCCCGCGCGGCGTTTGCGAGCGTAACGGGACGCCTGCGCAGGGAACTCCACATCCCCCTGATTACCAGCAACCGCATCAACACACCGGAGACCGCCGAAGAGGTACTGGAGAAGGGCTGGGCAGACATCGTCTCCATGGGGCGTTCGCACCTCGCCGACCCCGAGTTCGTCAACAAGGCACAGAGCGGTCGCGAGGACGAGATCAACACCTGCATCGGCTGCAATCAGGCCTGCCTGGACCATACCTTCCAGGGCAAAAGGGTCAGTTGCCTGGTGAACCCCCGCGCCTGCCATGAAACCGAAATCAGGTTCAGCAAGGCAACTACCCCGAAGAACATCGCAGTTGTGGGTGCGGGACCCGCGGGCCTGTCCTTCGCCGTTACCGCCGCCGAACGGGGCCACAGAGTTACGCTCTTCGAAGCCGCCGCAGAGATCGGTGGCCACTTTAATCTGGCCAAGATCATTCCCGGCAAAGAGGAATTCCACGAGACGATCCGCTATTTCAACCGCCAGATTGAGTTGCTTAACATCGACCTGCGCCTCAATACCCGGGTAGATGCCGATGACCTGGGGGGATTTGATGATGTGGTCATCGCCACCGGCATCAAGCCCCGCACACCCGCTATTGACGGTATCAATCACCCCAGGGTGTTCAATTACGAAGACGCCATTTTGCACCCCCGGCGCATCGGCAAACGCGTCGCGATCGTTGGCGCAGGCGGCATCGGCTTCGACGTCGCCGAGCTCCTGGCCCACGCAGGCGTATCCGCCAGCCTCGACGTGGATGTATTTGCCCGCGAATGGGGTATCGATTTCACCCATCATCCCCGCGGGGGTGTACAGGGTGTTGAGCCCCAGGTAGAAACCAGTGGGCGAGACATCTACCTGCTCCAACGCAAGGATACGTCCCTGGGCAAGACGCTGGGCACCACCACCGGCTGGGCGCATAAAATCAGCCTGCAGCGCAAAGGAGTGAAGATGATGGCCGGTATCCAGTACGAACGTATCGACGATCAGGGGCTGCATATTCGGCACCAGGGTCAGATCGAGGTCTTGGAGGTCGACTCAGTGGTGATCTGCGCCGGCCAGGAATCAGACAACGCACTCTATCGAGTGCTAGAACCGCAGCGAGAAAACGTGCACCTGATAGGCGGCGCAGAGATCGCCGCAGAAATCGATGCCAAGCGCGCAATCGATCAGGGGGTCAGGCTGGCCGCTGCCATCTAATGGATCCTGGCGCTTCATTCGGTGAAGTACCCGAGGCCCGCGACGGCCGGGCCTGGTTCGGGCGTTGATTCAGCGCTATTCGGGATGGAGACTCGGGTCGAACCCGTAGAGCCTGTAGGTATGCGGTTTCAGGGAAATTTGTACATGTTTCGCAGTAGGAGGATAAATGCCCCTCATCGCGACACTGTATAGCGTGAAAGCCCCCTTCCTACGCCAAGGCGGGGCTAACCACTTGGAGACCGGCAGCGTAGGCCCAGTACACCACGCTACCCACGGACGGGTGGCGTCAGGGCCGTCCCATTTACGTTTACTCCAGCGCAGCTTCTTTGAAAGCATCGAAATGCTTGGATTTTCCTTCCCGACGATGCCATAACTTGAGGCCCTCCCAGTCCACAGCTTGTCGGTGCGCCACCATGAGGGCCTGCTCAAGGCACTGTTCATCACCCCAGTAGTAATAGGAGGCGAGTCTGTCCTTAATGCAGTCCGTTGGATTCAGTAGACGAACAACGCCCGTCTCGGTCTCCCTATTGGCCACCCGCTGCTCCTCGACATGCTCATCACCCACCATGAGCGGGCCAGTCGGGAATTCGACGAACATGTCGGTTTCTGGATGCGTGAAGTAGCGGCCTTTCCGATCTTGAGTGAATCCGATCTCTTTCAGCGCCAATCCGATCGCGCGATTACTCTCCAATCCTAGCGTGACGAAATCGAGGTCATTGGAGGCGTATTCGTTCTCAGACCATACGGACACGCAGGAGCCACCCGTCAGAACGGCGTGTATGCCCTGCGCTTCTAACGCCCTACAAACCAGCGCAGCCAACTGCTCCACATCAAGATCGGCAAGGCTCAAAGCGGCTTGTCCTTCCTGCGGGGCCTTCGGCGGGTCAGCTTAATACGGTCCTGCATATCTTTGGGATACCGCGACAACGCATCTTTAAATAGATCAACCACTGCAGGCTTGAAAGCGAACCGCGGGTTAAATTCGTATACCCGCGTTTTCCCAACATTTTCCGCCACCAGTAGCCCGTCGCGCTCCATGCGCTCCATGACGCGCTGGACCTGGCTGGGGGCCACATCAAATGTTTTGGCTATTTCCGTGGGATAACCGCGCTCCCGCTCGGCCAGAAACAGCAGAACGCGCTCCGCTGTAGGCGACCCGACAAGCGATTCCAACATGACGTGAACTCCGTAAACCAACAAACCCAATAATACACAAAGTGTGTCATAAAATACACAAAGTGTTCTGGTTATCACTGCCAGCTAACAACTGGCCGCTATCCGCTACACCATGGGGGCCACCTGATCGAAAGAACGAGGGCCGCGTATGCGCGGCAAGTCCAAATGAAAAATTCTGGCCGCTAAAGCCGCACCTGGTACAGGTAATTCAACCGACTCGTTCCCGGCCTTTGAGGGCGTAGCATGCCCCCTCTACGAATCTGGCCGATCCGCTAGGCGCGACGCCCGAGATTGAATCGCGGGCGCTCCAAACGCCGTACGACGCCGACTCTGGCGCAGAATTCTTCGTGCCGTATTGATCTAGTGTCGCAATACTCACCAAAGCCGATACGAAGAGCGCTCCCTACGCGAACTTGGGTAAGTTGTGATGTAGTTTGCAGAAAAATGGCACGCAGAATTTATGACTGGCACTAAATCAAACCATGCGCATAATCTCTGTAAATCGCCACAAAGAAGGAATATTCAATGAAGCGCTTCGCTCTCTCTGTATTACTTTTTCTACCGGTAATTACTGAAGCGGCCTGCTCAAGGGCGATGCTCGCCGGAAACTATTCGATGCTGGGTAGTGCTGAATTTTCCGATGTGGGCATCGTTTATCAAACCGGAAGATTGCTGCTCCACCAGAATGGTCGCTTGATCAGCCCCATTTTTCGGCTTTCCGCAAACGGCGAACGTGATGCAACTACAGGGCGTGGGGATTGGAACGTCAATGCAAATTGCGTGGGTTGGATGGAGATTTATGGTCCTGACGATGGACCAGACGACCTGCCAACGTACATAGACTTTACCGTTAGTGGAACCGCCGAAAGCCCGCACATCAACGCTATTCTAACGGAAGATGCTAGCGGTGGAGCGCGGCT
>CAXBBA010000133.1:0-6151 GCA_963973805.1 uncultured Halieaceae bacterium
CTCGATCTCCACTGATACGCCCTTGGGTAACGCGGCCACCTGCACGCAGGCGCGCGCGGGGTAGGGCTCGTTGCAGAAGGTTTCCATGACGGCGTTCACCTCGGCGAAGTCGTTCATGTCCGTCAGGGAAATGTTGATCTTCACGGCATCGTCGAGACTGCCGCCGGCGGCGTCGGCGACCGCGGCGAGGTTTTCAAACACCCGCGTGGTCTGGGCCGTGATGTCCCCTTCCACGACCGTCATGGATTCGGGATCGAGGGGAATCTGGCCCGAGATCCAAACGGTACTGCCGACCTTTACGGCCTGGGAATAGGGGCCGATGGCCGCCGGGGCTTTGGGGGTGGCGATAATGGCGCGGTTGCTCACGGTGCTGCTGTTCTCCTTCAGTTGCCCATGCGGCTCACGCGCCGCACGCTGTCGATGCCCCGCAGGCGGCGCATGATTCTTGCCAGGTGCACGCGGCTTTCCACGTGCAGGGTCAGATCCACATAGGTGAACTGGTAGTCCTTGTCATCGGAAGTGATCTTGTCGATGTTCACGTCCATGCTGTTGATGCGCGTGGCGATCGTGGCGATGGTGCCGCGGCGGTTCTCGACCTCGATGCGCAGCTCCGCAAGGAACTCGCCCTCCACCGCCTCGTCCCAGCGCAGGGGGATCCAGTGTTCGGGTTTTTCGCGAAGCTCCAACAGATTGCGGCAGTTTTCCCGGTGCACCACCACCCCTTTTTCGGAGCTGAGGTAGCCCGCGATGGGGTCGCCGGGCAGGGGCCGGCAGCAGCGCGCGTAGGACACCATGAAGCCTTCGGTGCCCCGGATCGCCAGGGGCGAGTCGCTGGCGGGCTTCGGCGTGGGCCCCTCCGCATCGATCTCGCCGGCGAGCTGGGCCGCGACAACGCCGGGCAGGCGTTTGCCCTGGGCCAGCTCGTCCAGCAGGTCTTCGAGGGTCGCCAGTCCCGCGCTCTCGAGGTAGCTGTCCAGGCGGGCGGCGGACAGCTCTTCGGTGCTCAGGGAGAAGCCGTCCAGGCACTTGTCCAGAATGCGCCGGCCCAGAGCCACCGCATCCTCGCGGGTCTGGTGCTTGAGAAAATGGCGGATGTTGCTGCGCGCCTTGGCGGTAATCGCGTAGTTGAACCAGGAGGGATTGGGTCGTGCCCCCTTGGCCCTGATCACCTCGACGGTCTGGCCACTCTGCAGGGGCTCGGACAGGGGCGCCAGGCGCCGGTTGATGCGACAGGCGACGCAGCTGTTGCCCAGTTCCGTGTGCACCGCGTAGGCAAAGTCCACCGCCGTGGCTCCCCGGGGCAATTCCATGATGTGGCCCTTGGGGGTGAAGACATAGATTTCATCGGGGAACAGGTCGATCTTGACGTTCTCGATGAACTCAAGGCTGTTCCCGGCACGCTGCTGCATCTCGAGCAGGCCCTGAACCCACTGGCGGGCACGGGCGTGGGAGCCGTTGACCGTGTCCGAGTCACTCTTGTACAGCCAGTGGGCGGCGATGCCGTTGTTGGCCATATCTTCCATTTCTGATGTGCGGATCTGGATCTCGATGGGTACGCCGTGCATGCCCATCACCACGGTGTGCAGGGACTGGTAGCCGTTGGCCTTGGGGATGGCGATGTAGTCCTTGAATTCTCCCGGCACGGGCTTGTACAGGGAGTGGATGCAGCCCAGAACGCGGTAGCAGCGATCCACGGAGTCCACGACGATGCGGAAGGCGTAGATGTCCATGATCTCCGAGAAGGACTTCTTCTTGGAGCGCATCTTCTTATAGATGCTGTACAGGTGCTTCTCGCGGCCCAGCACCGTGGCCTCGTGCTCGTCCTGGCTCAGGGCGTGCTCGATCTGGCTGCGAATCTTGGCCACCAGCTCCAGGCGATTGCCCCGCGCCGCCCGTCGCGCCGCATCGATGCGCCGCGCCCGCATGGGATAAAGCGCGGTGAAGCCCAGGTCTTCGAACTCCATGCGCACGGAATTCATGCCCAGGCGCATGGCGATGGGGGCGTAGATGTCCAGGGTTTCCCTGGCGATGCGCCGGGCCTTTGCCGTGGGCAGCACGCCGAGGGTGCGCATGTTGTGCAACCGGTCCGCGAGTTTCACCAGGATCACCCGGATATCCCGGGCCATGGCCAGGGCCATCTTCTGGAAGTTCTCCGCCTGCTTCTCTTCGAGGGTGTCGAACTCGATCTGCGTCAGCTTGCTGACGCCATCCACCAGCTCGGCTACGGACTCTCCGAACTGCTCCTCGATAGCGGACTTGCTGATGCCCGTGTCTTCGATGACATCGTGGAGCATGGCCGCCATGAGACTCTGGTGGTCCATGTGCATGTCAGCGAGGATGCCGGCCACGGCAAGGGGATGGGTGACGTAGGGTTCACCACTGCGTCGCTGCTGGCCGTAGTGGGCCTGCTCAGCGTAATAGTACGCGCGGCGAACGAGCGTCGTCTGCTGCGCATCAAGATAGGTGCGCAGCGAGGCGTCGAGGGAATCAATGGTTTGCACGGGGCCCGGACCTTTCGTGAAAAGCCCTGAACGGGAGCCCCCTGCGGGGTCGATCAGAAGTCTTCGCTGACACCCGAGTTAGCCGCTACGGCCATGCCTGCTCCCATGACTTCGGCGAGCTCTTCTTCAGCTTCAATTTCGTCTTCACGGTTCAGCATGTCGGGCGTGACCAGGCCTTCGGCGATTTCGCGCAGGGCGATAACCGTGGGCTTGTCGGATTCTTCCTGAACCAGGGGTTCCTTGCCGCCGGTAGCGATCTGGCGGGCGCGCTTGCTGGCCACCATGACCAATTGAAAGCGGTTATCTACGGATTCGAGGCAGTCCTCGACGGTTACACGTGCCATTGTCTCTACTCACTGATCGCGCGGATCTACGGTGGTGTCGGACTCGGGTTCGGCAGTCGTTGCCGACCCGATCGACGGAAAAGCCCACCATTATACCGCAGTTTACTGCGTCGTGAGAATGCCCCGGGGTAACTTCAATCGGCGCCCAGCAGGCTGCGGATCTGCTGGCTGTGGCGACGGGCCTGGGCGGCGGTGCGCAGGCGCTGGCTGCGGATGATGGCCTGGAGCTCCTCAAGGGCCTGGTCGAACACGTCGTTGACCACCAGATAGTCCCCCTCGATGTAGTGGGACATCTCGGATACCGCTTCGGCCATGCGCCGCTCGATGGTGGCCTCGTCGTCCTGACCGCGCTGGCTCAGGCGTTCCCGCAGCGCCACTTCCGAGGGCGGCAGCACAAAAATTGCGCAGGTCTCGGGCATCAGGCGCTTCACCTGCTGGGCGCCCTGCCAGTCGATCTCGAGCACCACATCCCAGTCCGCCGCGAGCTGCTCTTCAACAAAGCGCTGGGACGTGCCGTAGAGATTGCCGAAGACCTCGGCGTGTTCCAGAAAGTCGCCGCGCTCGAGCATGGCCGAGAAGTGCTCGCGGTTGCAGAAGTGGTAGTTCACCCCGTCCTGTTCCCCGGGGCGCATGGCCCGGGTGGTGTGGGATACGGAGACCTGCAGCCCCGGCTCCGCATCGAGGAGCGCGCGCACCAGGCTGGTCTTGCCTGCACCCGAGGGTGCCGAGACCGTGAACAGCGTTCCCGCCGCCTGCGCCATGGGAAAATCCTGTGCCGAAAGTGATCGGCGCAGGGTAAGCCAGTATGAGGAATTTTGCGACCGCCGGGGCTCTTGACTCCTGCGGTCGCGGCCATTGCGTTGACCAGGGTCGATGGCCCGGGGCCAGGTCCCCGCAGGGAGCGGCCCTTGGCTATCGCCAGGCGCCGCTACAGCGCCGATTGCCAGTGGAAGGGGCCATCGCTGCGCAGGTAGATCAGCGCTTCCGCCGAGGCACCCACCGTGAGAGCGTGCGTCGCTCTATCCCGGGATCCCAGGTAGGAGCCGGGGGTCAGGGAGGCCTCCGGACGCGCAGCGTGGACCAGGGACCCCTGGATCACCACCCCGTGCAGACCCTCTTCGCCCAGGAGCGAGCCCCGGGACCCGGCCGGCAGTCGCAGCAGCGCGCCGCGGTGACCGGGGCTTGTGAAGTCGCCCCAGAGGCGAGCGATCTCGGCCTCACCTCCGAGGGATGACCACACCAGGTTGGACCGGTCCACATTCAGGGGGCGCTGGGCGTCGTCAAATGCCTGCTCCGGAGAGCGCACCAGGTAGGGGCCGTGATCGATTTCCACCAGCGCCAGGTTCGCGGGCGCCTGGGCGGCGGTGATATGGGTTTCTCCCGCGGGCTGGATCCAGAATGACCCCGGACCCATCCACTGGGATGCCGCTCCCGGATCGTCGTTGTGAATGGCGCCCTCGATGACGATCGCCCGATAGGTCACGTTGTGAATATGCGGCGGGGAGGAAAAGCCCTCGGCGAAGCGCGCGAGGAAGCCCGTGGGAACGGTGTCGTTCCTGTCTCCCCAGAGCGTTCCGGCCCGGGGGCTGGCATCGCCCCGGGCGGGATTCAGGGGCTGCCAGTCGACCTCTCCGGGAAGTCGAATCTGTATTGCCGGGTCATCGTTGGCGCTCAGCGGATTCTGCACCGCAGCCAGCACGAGGGCCGCGAGAGCCGCGGCCAGGGCGCGCCGGGAACGTCGCGCCGGGAAAAACAAACCGTGTTTCATGGCTTAGAACCCCCCCAGCACAATCTTGCCCATAGCCTGACCGCTGGCCAGGTGCGCGTGGGCGGCGGCGACGTCGGCCACGGTGAACTCTGATTTGTCCATCAGCGGGCGGTAGGCGCCTGCGTCGGTGCTGCGGGCAAGTTCCGTCAGAATGCGGTGGTGCTCTTCGCGGCCGTGGTCATGGAGCATGGGAATCAGCATGAAGACCACGTGGATGGACAGCCCCTTGAGGTGCGCTTCCAGCAGATCCAGTTCCAGCATGGTGGTCGTCGTCACCACCTGGCCATTGAGCGCAGCGGCGGCGAAGGAATTGAGCATGTTGCGATCGCCCACGGTGTCAAAGACCACGTCAAAGCCGCGGCCGTCGGTGTAGCGCTCGACGTAATCCGCTACATCGGTGTCGCGATAGTTGATGCCTGTCGCCCCCATGGCTTCGATGGCCGCCAGCGCGGCATCGCTGCCGCCGGTGGCATAGACCTCGGCACCGCGTTGCACCGCCAGCTGCACGGCGACGTGACCGACGCCGCCCGTGCCGCCGTGGATGAGAACCTTCTGACCGGCGCGCACGCCGGCGCGCTCCAGTCCCTCGGCGGCGGTGATGCCAACGAGGGGCACCGCCGCGGCTTCGCGCATGCTGAGTGCTCCGGGCTTGTGGGCGACGAGGCGGGCATCGGCCGCGATGTACTCCGCCAGGGTTCCCGGGAGCCCCGGAAGTCCGCCGGCACAGCCGTAGACCTCGTCTCCCACGGCAAAGCCCTCTACGGACTCGCCCACGGCCTCGATGGTGCCGGCAAAGTCCATCCCCAGAAGCGCGGGCAGCGCCGGTGACAGGGGCATGTCCTCGCCTGCGGCGCAGATCTTGGTGTCAACGGTGTTTACGCTGGTGGCGGCGATGCGCACCAGCACCTGCCCGGCGGCGGCCTCGGGGTGGGGAATGTCCCGTTCCTCAAACTGCGTATCGGCGCCATAGGCGGTTGCAAGCATTGCTTTCATCAGGTTTCTCCCGTGGATGGATGAATGACGCCAGCTTAGGGAGATCAATAATTAATGAGAATGGGGTCAAAAACGGATTTACTTTTAGTATATTTTTAATAATGGATACGGTGTCCCTACAATTGTTCACTCGCATCGCGGAGCTCGGGTCGATTTCGGCCGCGGCGCGCGACCTGCAGCTGTCCCCCGCCAGTGCCAGTGTGCGTCTCGGCAAGCTGGAAAAGTCCCTGGGCACGCGCCTGTTCAATCGCACAACGCGGGAAGTCTCCCTGACCACGGACGGTGAGGACTTTCTGCCCTATGCCCAGGAGGCGCTGGAGTTGCTGCGCGCGGGTCAGGCGGGCATCAGCGGGCGCCCGGAGGATGCGCGGGGGCTGCTGCGGATCACCATGCCGGGATCCTTCGGCCGCATGTATATCGTGCCGAAGCTGGGGGAGTTCCAGGCGCTCTATCCCGATATTCGCCTGGACCTGCGCCTGTCGGATGAAGTGCTGGACGTGGTCAAGGGGGCCTTTGACCTGGTGATCCGCAATGCCGCGCTCGAA
>CAXBBA010000134.1:0-6140 GCA_963973805.1 uncultured Halieaceae bacterium
GATCAGATGGTGTCCATGGGCCAGAGCAAGAGCTGGGAGCTGGGAGAAGCGATCGCCCGGTTCCGCGAGTCGGGCAAGCCAGTGGTCGCCGTCGGTGACTATTTCACCCAGGATCAGTATCGCCTGGCGGTGGAGGCGGACACACTGCTCATCCATCCCTTTGGTACCGTGGCTCTCGAGGGCTACAGCGTGTTTCCGAACTATTTCGCCGAGGCCCTCGAGAAGCTGTCGGTGTCGGTGCACGTTTTCCGCGCGGGGGAGTTCAAGTCCATAGCGGAACCCTTGTTGCGCAGCGATATGTCAGAGGGTGAGCGCGAGGTGACGTCTCGCTGGCTGGGGGATCTCTGGCAGGCCTATACGGACACCGTGGAGACCCGCCGCAAGCTTGCCCCCGGCAGCATCAACGCGTTGCTCAATGACTACGATAACCGCCTGCGGGCAGTGGGGGGTAACAGCGCCCGGCTGGCCCTCGACGCGGGTCTGGTGGACGATCTTCTGCAGCGACCCCAGCGCGACGCGTATCTGGCGGCGCTGGTCGGGGCCACGGATGATGACGGCCGCTACCAGGCCGTGCCCTTCGAGCAGTACGTGCGCCGCGAGCGCCCGCGCATGCTGCTGCCAGGTCGCGAGACCGTCGCCATTGTCACCGCCCAGGGCAACATCATGCCCGGCGAACAGCCCGTGGGGCGCATCGGCGGCGACACGCTGGCGCGGCGTTTGCGGGAGACCGCGGACCGCGACGGGACCCGGGCCATCGTGCTCCGCGTCAGCTCCGGCGGTGGCAGCGTGTTCGCGTCCGAAGTGATTCGGGAGGAGATGGCGCGGATTCGGGATCAGGGTATTCCCGTGGCGGTGAGCATGGGGAATGTGGCGGCCTCCGGTGGCTACTACATTGCCACGGCGGCGGACCGAATCGTCGCCACGCCGATGACCATCACCGGCAGCATCGGCGTCTTCGCCGCTTTCCCCACCGTGGATCGCCTGCTGGCCCGGGGCGGCATCTACACCGATGGCGTCGCCACGACAAAGCTGGCGGGGGGGCTGCGCCCGGACCGGCCTCTCTCACCCCAGGTGGCGGATGCGCTGCAGCAGTCGGTGGACGATCTCTACGAGCAGTTCCTCGCGCTGGTGACGGAGTCCCGGGGACTGGACCGGGAAACCCTGGATGGCCTGGCACAGGGGCGGGTGCTCAGCGCCGGCCACGCGCTGCAAAGCGGGTTGGTGGATCAACTGGGAAGCCTGGATACGGCGGTGACGGAAGCCGCGATGCTCGCGGGGCTCGAAGAAGGGGCCTACGATGTCATCGCCATCGAGCCGCCCTTCGACTCGCGGCAGATACTGCTGCAACAGTTGGGGAATGTGCTGGGCCAGCAGTCGGCTGCGACACTCGCCAGCTACCTGGCACCGTTCATCGGAGTCTGGAAAGAGCCGTTGGATCGCGCCGGGGAGCTCCTCGAAAGCCTCGAGGATCCCCGGCACCTGTACATGCACTGCCTGGTTTGCGGCCCCTGAGGGACCGCGACCGGGATCAGGCGCTTTCGCTCTTCGCCTCGTCGTTGGCGGCTTCGCTGCCAGCCATGTGCAGTTCCATCTGCGGGAAGGGAATGCTGATGCCGGCTTCATCGAAGCGCAGTTTCACCGCCTCCGTGGTTTCCCACAGCACGGCCCAGTAATCCGCGGAGTTGACCCAGGGACGCACCAGGAAGTTGACGCTGGAGTCGGCGAGGGCTCCCACGGTGATCACCGGCGCCGGTTCCGCCAGCACCCGGGAGTCCGCGGCGATAATGTCTTCGAGGATCGCCTTGGCCTGTTTCAGGTCGTCGCCATAGGACACACCAAAGGTCATATCGACGCGGCGCGTCGATTTGGCCGAGAAGTTCGTGATATTGCCGCCGATGATGGCCCCGTTGGGAACGATGATTTCCTTGTTGTCCGGCGTGGTCATCACGGTGGTGAAGATGGTGATGTTCTCCACCACACCCATGGCGCCACCGGCGTCAATGAAATCGCCCTTCTTGAACGGTTTGAAGATGATGAGCATCACGCCCGCCGCGAAGTTGCCCAGGGAGCTCTGCAGGGACAGGCCAATGGCCAGGCCGGCGGCACCGAGCAGGGCGACCAGGGAGGTTGTGTCGACACCGAGCTGGCTCAGGGCGGCGATCACCACGAACAGCAGACCGACCCAGCGCAGGATCGAACAGACGAAGTTCACCAGGGTTTCATCCGTACCCCGCGAAAGCATGACTTTCTGCAGCACGGCCACGATGCGGCCGACGACAAAACGGCCGACATAAAATATGAGGATCGCCAGAACCAGGGCGATACTGTACTCAATGACTATGGGTAGCCATTTCTCTGCGTCTTCAAGGTAGGGCATGGGGGGCCTCCGTTGCCTGGGGGGGAGTTACAGGGGACTGCGGGCGACGCCCGCATTTTGAGATTGTTCGGGAAGTTCGTCGGCAAGCGCATCGGCGAAGCGCCACAGCAACTGACTCAGGGCGGCGGCGAGATCATCGCCGTCGACTCCGTTCAGGGAGCGGGTTTCGCGGAACGTCACCACGGCGGCGGTCTGCTCATCGCCGGGCCGGAGCCAGCGGCCCTCGGCGCTGATCAGGGCCTCGTTGCCCTGGCGTTCAAAGTGTTCCACCTGCACCACCAGATGCCAGTCCGCGTTCGTTCCCCGGGGCACGTCGGGAAAACGGGCGATGCGACGCGTGCCCAGGCGTGACTCCAGGCGGTTGGCAATGACCCGCTGCACGCCCAGATCCAGGGGCTCGGCCCAGCGCCGTGTGGGGTCGTAGCGCAGACTGTAGTCACTGTCGCGAAGCAGCAACTCATCGCGCAGCAAAAAATCCGGTAGCTGCACGGCATCGATGGACAGCACCGGACTGTCCCCGTCCGGGGGCGGTGGCGCCCCATCGCTCAGCTGGTAGTGGTGGATCGGCGGTGCGTTGACGGCGCAGGCGCCCAGCAGCAGTGCCGCTGTCAATGCGACCAGGCTACGGCAAATACTCATTGGGGGGCCTCCGGACGTCCCCGCAGCAGAGCCTGGGGATTTTCTTCGAGGCTCCGGGCGAGGGAGCGCAGGGAGCGGGCCGCGAGGGAGAGCTCGTGCATCGCCTGGCTCAGCTGTCGTCGCGGCGGTGAATCCGGTGCCGCCGCCTGTTCGACGCGTTCCAGGGTGACGTTCGCACTGGCCAGGGCCGTGTCGAGGGATGCCAGGGAGCGGTTCAGGTTTTCGCCGATGCCCGGTAGCTGGGTGTTCAGGCTGGCGAGGGTCGCGCTGCCTTCGTCCAGGAGTTGCACAAGGCGCGGGCGGGTGTCTGCGAGGGTCTCATCGAGGCGTGCGCTGGCGGACTCGATGGAGGCGAGGCTGCTGCGCAATGAAGCGGGCAGGGCCTGCATGTCCTCGCTGTTCAGGAGCACATCCAGGCCCGTGGCAATGCGGTCGATATTGGCGACGATGGCGCTGTAGTCGATGGACTCCAGGTTCTGACGAAGTTGCTCGAGTTCCGTGGGAATCGTGGGAATCTGCGAATAGGGGTAGTTCTCCAGCTCCACCAGCGCCGCGGGAGTTTCGGGGTGGAAGTCCAGCTGGACGTAGAGCAGCCCCGTCAGCAGGCTCTGGGTATTGAGCTGGGCGCGCAGGCCCCGGGACACCAGCTCATCGTGGATCGAGCCCTCCACCGAGGCGTTGAGTTGCATGGAGTTGGGGTCGATTTCGCCCACCACCGCCATGGTGACCGTGCCCGTTTCGCTGTCCAGAAGCAGGTCGATGTCCGTGATCTGACCGATGGTTACGCCGCGCAGGGCGATGGGGGCGCCAATGGTCAGACCGTGCAGGGAGCCGTCGAAGGCCATGACCACCTTGCTGCGCTCGCCGCCGAAACCTCCTCCGGCGAAGAACAGGGCGCCGGCGAAGGCAATCACGATGGCTCCCACCACGAAGGCACCGACGAGGACGCTGCCGCGGTACTCACTCATGAGGGGGGTCTCCCGCGCGATTGAGGAACTGGCGCACCACCGCGTGTTCACTGTGATCCCGCAGGTGGGCGGGGTCGCCGTGGTCAATTAGGCGCTGCGTGGCCGCATCCAGATAGATGCTGTTGTTCGCGATGGCGAAGATGCTGGGCAGCTCGTGGGTGACCATCACCACTGTGGCTCCCGTGGATTCCTTGATCTGCAGTATGAGGTCATCGAGGCGCCGTGAACTGATCGGGTCGAGGCCCGCGGAAGGTTCGTCAAAGAAGAGAATATCAGGGTCCAGCGCGATTGCACGTGCCAGCGCGGCGCGCTTGCGCATGCCACCGGATATCTCCGACGGCATATAGGACTGGTATCCGTCCAGGCCCACGAGGGCGAGCTTCAGCGCCACGATGTCCCGGATCGTGGCGGCGCTATGGGAACTGTACTGTTCCAGCGGCAGGGCGACGTTCTGCGCCAGGGTCATGGCACTGATGAGACCGCCGGACTGATAGGTGATGCCCCAGCGCTGGCGCAGTAGGTCCCGCTGTGGGGCCGTGGCCCGGTTAAAACACTGGTCGCCGTAGTAAATGTCTCCCTCGGCGGGACTCAACAGGCCCAGCAGGTGCTTCAGAAGGGAGCTCTTGCCGCAGCCGGAGCCGCCCATGATGACGAAGATATCGCCGCGCTGAACCTCGAAATCCAGCTCCCGCTGGATCACGCGGGAGCCGTAGGCCATGGTCAGGTTGCGCACTTCGATCACCGCGTCGCTCACGCTCAATACCCCAGCTGTTGGCAGAGGATGTTGATCGCGGCGTCGGCAACGATGAGGTAGACCACGGAAATGACGACCGCGTCGGTGGTGGCGCGTCCTACTGCGGCGGAGTTGCGCCCCGCGTTCATGCCGGCGCGACAGCCTGCGGTGGCGATAAGCACCGCGAAGATGAAAGCCTTGATCAGGCCGATGGCGAAATGCTCCAGGGACATGGCGCTTTGCAGCTGGCTGGCGTATTGCAGGGGGGTGACTCCCATTCCGCCGGCGACAACCGCACCTCCGAGTATGCCCAGGGCATCGGCGAAGATGACCAGCAGGGGCATCATGGTGATGAGGGCCAGGACCCGTGGCACGACGAGGAACTCCATGGGGTTGATGCCCAGGGTGCGGATGGCGTCGATTTCCTCATTGGCCTGCATCGTCGACAGCTGCGCGGCGTAGGCGGCTCCCGTGCGGCCCGCCATGACGACGGCGGTCATGAGCGCACCCATCTCTCGCAGCATCCCCACGGCGACCAGATCGGCGACATACACGGCCGCGCCAAACTGCTTCAGCTGAGCGGCGCCCAGATAGGCGAGGATCATGCCCACGAGGACGCTCGTGAGGGTGATGATCCCCAGCGCGCCGGGACCGGCCTGATAGCAGGATGACATCAGCTCCCTCCGGCGCATGCTGCCCCGGCCGGCGAGGGAGGTCGCGGTGGCGGTCAAGACGGCACCGAGGAATGCGAGGGAGTCCAGGAAGCCGTCTCCCAGGGACGCCAGGGAGCTGCGCAGACGTTCCGCACTCAGGCGGGCCCCGCCTTTCTGCACCGGCGGCTCGTGGAGCGGCACGCTGAGGGCGAGCTGCAGCAGGCGCCGCTGGTCGTCATCGGCAGCGGACAGTTCGAGATGGGCCTCGGGGGCCAGGCGGCGCTCCAGGACCAGAAGCTGGGCGATGAGGCGACTGTCCCAGGCGAGCACCGCCGACAGGTCCACCGCCAGCGTCTGTCCCGGGGGGCAGGGGGCGGATGTGACGGCGAGGTCCGGCACAGCTTCTGCCCGCCAGTCGCCGCTGAGCGTCAGGCGCTGTCTTTGCTCATCCAGGGACGCCAGGGGCGTCTCGCCATTCATGGGGAATCGTGTCGCCGTGCCTTACTGGAAAGGCAGGGGAGGACGCACTGCCTCCAGATCATCCACCGCCTTGCGGTAGATGGCCTCCACGGGGGTGTTGTCCCCGGCCTCCCGACGGCGGGAAATCATGGTCACGGGGAACAGGTAATTATCTGTTTCACCGAGGCGCAGGGCCCGGCTGCGGCCCCGGCGGTCTTCGTACACCACCCAGTCCAGGTTGAGTTCGCTGGCGAGGAGGTCTCCGAGGAGGATGCCCATGGCCTGCAGTGCCTCCCGATCCTGCCCCGTCA
>CAXBBA010000135.1:0-6118 GCA_963973805.1 uncultured Halieaceae bacterium
CCAGGCCAGCAAAGCCTGCCAGACGAGCACCAGGCTCCAGAGCAGCGCGGGGCGCCACCCGAGGGAACAGGCACCCAGCGCCGCCAGCAGAGCGGCGGCGGGGAGCAGGGGCAGATAGTGGCGGTAGTAGGTCACCGGCGCCAGGAATGCCATATACAGCGCGAAGGCCAACAGGGGCAGCAGCGCCAACCAGGCGCGGTCCCGGTTGCGCTCCAATGCCAGCACTCCCACGCCGCGCACAAGCAATCCGAAGGCTGGCAGCCCCAACCCCACCACCAGCACCGCCGGCAGGATCAGCAGATTCCGGAGCGGCCGGTGCCAGCCGATGGCACCGTAGTCCGTACCGAAGCGACCTTCGGGATAACCGCTGGCATAGGCAACGAAGGGCTCGTAGTACATGGCCAGGGGTGCCAGCCAGGGAGCGGCAAACAGGCAGATGCGTCCAGCGATGGACAGGCGTTGCCACGGCACGAGCGCCAGCCACCCCAATGGCAGCAGCCAGCGCAGCAAAGGCCCGGCCGCGGGATTGCTCACCAGGCCAAACAGCAGGGCGTAGGTCCCAAGCAACAGCGCACCGCGCCGGACTCCCAGCCCGGCGAGCACCCGACGGTACGCGGGCGTCGGGACCAGCGCCGCCAGCGCGACCAGCGCAAATACCCAGTATTTGGTCCCCACCGCGAACACCAGCGCCGCCGCAGCGCCAGGCCACGCGACACCTCCGCGCCGCAGGGCGAGCACCGCCAACAGCAGGAACAGGTAAATAAAGAAGGTCGAAGGCGCATCCACGGTGCCGACCATGGACTCGCTGATGTGCCAGCCCGACAGACCCAGGAGCGCGGCTGCGCCCAGCGCCAGGCCACGGCGTCGGGGAAACAGCTGCAGGCTCAGCAGAGCGACAACACCCACGGTGAGCCCGCCCAGGATCGCGGAGTACAGACGCGCAGCAATCAGGTGTCCCTCGCTGTGGCAGAACGCCTTGGCGATGCGCGGGTCCGCGTAGGCTTCGGTGGGCGCTTCGTGCCCGCCCAGAGCCGCCAGCGCCAGGGTTTGCACACCGGCCAGAGGTGAATAGGGAAACCCGCCCAGGGCGGCACGGCAGGAGCCCCCCTCATCGAAATTCACCAGCGTGAAGGTGCCGCGCCCGTACCAGTCCTGACCATAGTCGAGCGCCGGCAGAGCACGCAGCACCACCGCCGCCAACACGATCCCCGCCAGGACGACAGCGAAGCGTGCGGGGGTCAGCGACGAGGTGGGAAGGGTGCCCGGGGCGGGGGAGAAATCCGTCATGGAGCGAGTCTACCAAAGGCACCGGTGCGCCTGTGTCCATCACGCCCCCATGCTAGACTCGGCCCCATCTGACCTCATGCCAAACAGGAACAACGGGCCATGAGCAATTCGTTGCAACCCCTCCTCGAAGCCATCGATGCCGCGCCGGACGGCCCGCAGATCTGTGCCATCTTTGATTTCGACGGCACCATCATTTCGGGCTTCTCCGCCATCGCCTTCATCCGCGAGCAATTGCGCCGCGGCGATGTGAGCGTTCGGGAATTTCTGGAACTCGCCAGTGCCATGACCAACTTCGGGATGGGCAACCTGGGATTCTCGGGCATGATGGCCGTAACCACGCAGTTCCTGCGCGGCATCGAAGAGCAGTCCTACGTGGAGCTGGGCGAGGACCTGTTCACCCGGCAGATCGCCCGCCTGGTCTACCCCGAGTCCCGGGCTCTGATCAACGCGCACCGGGCAAAGGGTCACACCATCGCGATTATCTCATCGGCGACCCCCTATCAGGTGGAGCCCGCCGCCGCGGACCTCGGCATCGAGAACGTGCTGTGCACGCAACTCGAAGTCGAGGACGGCCTGTTCACCGGCAAGGTCATCAGTCCCACGTGCTTTGGCCAGGGCAAGGTGGACGCCGCAGAAGTACTGGCCGAAGGCGTCCGGGGGAACCTCGACGAAGGTTTTTTCTACTCCGACAGCACCGACGACCAGCTCCTTCTGGAGCGCATTGGTCACCCCGTCGCGCTCAACCCCAGCGACAAGCTCCGCGCCCTGGCCCGGGACAACAACTGGCCCACCGCGAGCTTCGGCAGCCGGGGCCGCCCCACCGTCGGCCAGTTCATCCGCTCCGTGGCAGCCACCGTCAGCCTGGTGCCGACCTTCGCCGCCGGCCTGCCCATCTACGCCCTGACCGGTTCCCGTCGCCGCGCCACGAACTTCTCCCTGTCGCTCTTCGCGGAAACCGCCAGCGCCCTGATCAACCTCGACCTGCGGGTCACGGGCGAAGAAAACCTCTGGAAGGCGAGACCGGCGGTATTTGTCTTCAATCACCAGAGCAAAGCCGACGTGGTGATCGGTGCCAAGCTGCTGCGCCGGGATATGGCGGGCGTGGGCAAGAAAGAAATCAAGAAGATGCCCGTCATCGGCAAGGTGCTGGAACTCGGCGGCGTGGTGATGATCGATCGCAAGAATGCGACCTCGGCCATCGAAGCCATGGCGCCCCTGGTGGATGCCATGCGCAATGAGGGCAAGTCCGTCGCCCTCGCTCCCGAGGGCACACGCACCGTATCCCCCAACCTCGGGCCCTTCAAGAAAGGCGCTTTTCACCTGGCCATGCAGGCGGGCGTACCCATGGTGCCGGTGGTGATCCGCAATGCCGGGGATGTCGCACCCAAGGGAGACTTCATCTTCCGTCCGGCGACGGTGGAAGTGGAAGTGCTGGAACCCGTGGACACCAGCGACTGGACGCTGGAAACCATCGACGAACACGTGCGCGAGGTGCGCAACATGTTCCTGCGCACCCTGGGCCAGCCCGAGGAATCGGAACCGCGCAAGCGCAGGGCCCCAGCAAAAGCTGCGACCGGGACGAAAGCCAAGGCGCGGAAGAAACCTGCGGCGAAAGCCAGCGCGAAAAAAGTCCCCGCGAAGAAGGCCGCCGTGAAGAAGGCCGCCGCGAAGAAAGCTCCGGCGAAGACCCGCAGCAAGACCGCAGCCAAGGCCCGCAGGAAGGCCCCGGCGAAAGCGCGCCCCAAAGCCAGGCCCAAGAACAGCGATGCCTGACGAGCACCACCGTCATCGAACGATAAGGAGAACAAGATGAAGGAACTGAGCGTAGCCGTCCTCGGCGGCGGCTCCTGGGGGACAACCGTGGCCGCACTGACGGCACGGAACGTTCCCGTGACGCTGTGGGCGCGAAGTAGTGACACCGTGGACGAGATCAACCGGGAGCGCCGGAACCATCGTTATCTGCCCGATGCGGTATTGCCCAACGGCCTGCGTGCCACCAGCAGCATCGAGGAAGCGGTTACCGGCGCCGACGTGGTGGTGATGGGCATACCGTCCCAGAGTTTTCGCGAGGTGCTTATGGAAGTGCGCAAACACCTGCGCCCCTGGGTGCCCATCATCAGCCTCACCAAGGGCCTGGAGCTCGACACGCGCCTGCGCATGACCGAAATCATCAACGATCTCGTGCCCGGGCACCCCGTGGGCGTACTCACGGGGCCGAACCTCGCGCGGGAGATCATGGCGGGCCAAGCCGCCGCGAGCGTCATCGCCATGGAAGACGAAACCATCTGCCGCTCTCTCCAGAGCGTGTTCAAGAGCGGCCTGTTCCGGGTCTACACCAACAACGACATCATCGGCTGCGAACTCGGCGGGGTCCTGAAGAACATCATCGCCATCGCCGTGGGCATGGGCGACGGCCAGGGCGCCGGCGACAATACCCGCGCCGCCCTCATCACCCGTGGCCTGGCTGAAGTCACCCGCCTGGGTGTCGCCATGGGTGGCCGGGCCCGTACCTTCTCTGGCCTGGCGGGCATGGGGGACATGATCGCCACCTGCACCAGTCCCCAGAGCCGCAACCGCCACGTCGGCATGGAGCTGGGCAAGGGCAAGACCATGGAGCAGATTGCCGCCGAGATGTTCATGGTTGCCGAGGGCGCCAAGAGTGCGCCGGCGGTGATGGCCCTGGCGGAGCTCCACGATGTGGACATGCCCATCGCGCGGGACGTATACCGCGTTGTATCCGGAGAAATGAATGCCCGCGGCGCCTACCGAGGCCTGCTTCGCACCGCGGCGGGCGCCGAGTCGGAGCCCGGCTGATGCCACACCGCCACGGGCTTCGCCTCACTGTTTATCTACCCTATCCACCTTGAGAGGACCCACCATGCTGCGCGCCGCACTCATCGCTTCCACCCTGGCCCTGACGGGCTGCGTCTATATTTCCGTCGACAAGAGCGACGCCGAGGATGCACCCCCGGCGGTCTCCGCATCCCCATCCGCCCTTCCCTCCCCCGTACCGGCGCACCAGCGCCAGAGCCCCTGGTACACCGATGCCCGGGCACGCGTGGCGTCATCCCCCGCGGGCCACGGAGCGAAGAATGTGGTGCTGTTCATCGGCGACGGCATGGGCATCTCGACGATCACGGCCGCGCGTATTCTGGCCGGACAGCAGGCGGGCAACAGCGGCGAAGAGAACCGCCTGAGCTTCGAGACCTTCCCCCAGACCGGACTGGTGAAAACCTACAATGTGGATTCCCAGACCGCGGATTCCGCCGGCACCATGAGTGCCATCATGATGGGCGTAAAGACCGACATCAGCGTCTTCGGCATCGATGAGCAGGTGGAGGCGGACAACTGCGCCAGCGGCCGGGGTCATGAACTGCTGTCCCTGCTGGACATCGCCGAGCTCGCCGGCGCCGCCACCGGCGTTGTCAGCACCGCCCGCCTCACCCACGCCACCCCCGGGGCCACCTATGCCCGCACCGCCAACCGGGACTGGGAGGATGACAGCGAACTGACGGACGAGGCCCGCGCCGAGGGCTGCACAGACATCGCCAGCCAGTTCCTCGCGCACCGCGGACGTCTGAACGAGGAATTTGGCGCGGGCATGAGCGACGGCATCGAAGTCGCCCTCGGCGGCGGCAAGCGCCACTTCCTGCCCGAGAGCGTGGAAGGTGGCAAACGCAAGGACGGTCGCAACCTGATTGCCCAGTGGCAGGCGGCCAACCCCACGGGCACCTTTGTCAGCGACGCACAGGGACTCGCGAGCACCGATCACACGCCAGTCCTGGGCCTGTTCAGCGACTCCCACATGGGCTATGCCAGCCAGCGCAGCGCAGCGGATGCCACGCAGCCGGGCCTCCCCGCCATGACACGCAAGGCACTGGAACTGCTGCGAGACCGTGACGAAGGCTTTCTGCTGGTCGTGGAGGCGGGGCGCATCGATCATGCGCACCACGCAGGTAACGCGGCGAATGCCCTCAACGACACGATCGAACTCGCCGCCGCGGTGCAGGTAGTCATGGACGAGACGGACCCCGAGGACACGCTGGTGCTGGTCACCGCGGATCACAGCCACGTATTCACCATGGCCGGCTACCCCCGGCGGGGAAACCCCATCCTGGGCAAGGTGGTTCCCGCCTGGAGCGATGAGCCCACTCTGGACAGCGATGGCCTGCCCTACACCACCCTCGGCTACATGAACGGTCGGGGCTACCGGGACCTCGGTGACGAAACGAATGCGGACGTCACCTACGGGGAGGCACCCACCGCCGGTCGCCAGGACCTCCGGGACGTCGACACCACCGCTATCGGCTACCATCAGGAGTCGCTGGTCCCCCTCAGCGCCGAAACCCACGGCGGGGAGGACGTGGCCGTTTACGCCCGGGGCCCCGGCGCCCGGGCCGTGGTGGGTGTGAACGAGCAGAACCTGCTGTTTCACGTCATGCTCTCGGCCACGGACTGGGAGCAGCGTGCAGCCCGGCGCGGGGACAAGCGCTCCTGATCGACGCACCACCCCGGAGCCAGGCTGTGCGGGGCGGGAGTTTTCCCGCCGAACGCACCTCCAATTCTCATGGGGTCCGTTTTCGACCACCGCAGGGAGATACTACAATGCACAAGTACGCCCGGAACCGGACCAGGGCTTCCCTCGGCGGCAAGATTCTCCGCCAGCCATGGGGCCGTGCCCTGGGCATCGCCGCGCTGGCCCTGATCACCGCCTGCAGCACCAGCCCCACGGGGCGCAATCAGCTCATGCTGATCTCTCCGGAATCAGCAATCGTGCAGTCGAAGCAGGCCTACCTCAGCACCATGGGAGAGCTCGACAAGGAGAACAAGC
>CAXBBA010000136.1:0-6089 GCA_963973805.1 uncultured Halieaceae bacterium
AGGGGATGAGCGATGAGGAGCAGGCGCTGTCCCGTTCCACACCGGGTTACCAGCTCGGCTGACACGCTTTTCTGGAGCGCCTCGGCAACGCCCGACGATTATCCGGCGGGCGTCGCCGAACGGCGATAGATGCGGTACACGCCGAAAGTCAGCAGGGGCAGCACCAGCACCGCAATGAACACCAGCGTCAGCGCGTGGTAACCCCGGGCGATCAGGTCGATGATGCCGATGCGGGACGCGGCGAAGATCGCGATCGACAGTACGGCCAGGGCGATCAGCGGGCGCACACCGCGTGGCAAGTCCCTTCCTGAGTCCCGCATCCAGCCGCTGAGGCGTTCGTTCAGTGCGTGTAACAGGGCCGTCCCCGTCTCGACAAAGGTCCCGAAGACCACGATCTGAAACAGCAGCTCGAACCAGCCCATTCCCAGCTGACGCATCAGGTAGCTCGCGGGCACCGCCTGCGCACCGATCTCGGGGTAGGCGCCCATCATCGCCACAAAGAACAGTGCGGCGGGCACAACGGCAATCAAACCGGCGAGCAGCCCGGCACCCACCGCCTGGCGACGTCGCGCCTGGCCCGTCACGGCGAACAGCACGGCGGGGAGCACCGCCAGGTTATAACCGGAATACAGCACTCCGCTTTGCAGCCAGTTGCCTTCGATCTCTGCCGTCGCAAAGGTTAGCGCTATCTGGTCACCGAATTGCCGGAAGGCGAACACTGCCAACAAGGCATAGACGACATAGAGAAGCACCGACCAGAATGCCAACACCCGTTTGATCGTCTCGGAACCGCCGAAGGTCAGAACGGCTATGAGCCCCATGAGCAGCAGTGTTCCTGCCAGGGGCGGCAGCGCCAGGCTGTCGGCAAGCAGGGACCCCGCCGCCGAACCAATCACCGACAGTATGAGGAGCATCAGCACAAGAAAGGCGATCTCGAACAGCACCCAACCACGCCCGAGCAAGGCCTGGCAGAAATGCCGGTAATCCCAGGCCCGGAACACCCTGGCGAACTCAAAACCCGCAGCCAGCACCAATCCGAATACCGCACCCGCCACCAGTAAACCCAGCAAGCCTCCCACGGGACCGGCGGCGTAGAAGAACTCGATCAATTCCCGGCCCGTGGCGTAGCCACCGCCGATCACGACGGACTGAAATACCAGTCCCGGTAAGAGATAGTTGCGGTAGCAACTCACGGCGCCTCACCCTAATCCGCAGCGAAATAGGCGCGCAGCGCCCGCAGCGCGCCCTTCGGCGTCTCTAGCACTCTGGGATTGGCCAGGGCGGGACTCAGGTTGCCGCCCGGATCGATATGGAACTGCCAGTGCACTGCCGTTCCACCGTCGGCGGCGCGCATATCCCAGAAACCGCCGGCGGAACGGATGCGCACCACCCGCCGGGTTTCCGGCAACACGTCGGGGTCGGCGACGATCTCGATACGCAGGCCGTCGTCCCTGCGCCGCAGGCGGTTGCGGTACACCGTGTCGCGGTCCTTCACGGGCCAGGGCACATCGGTGCGCAGATAGTTGAACCAGACATTTTCACCGTCACCGCCGACACCCTCGACCGTGACCATGCGTGCCTCCGGGGTATCGGGAAACCACTCGGTGTAGCTGTCGATGTCGCGAAGCCGCGCGAGCACCGCCTCGGGACTGGCCGCCAGCGTGGTCGTGGCGCGAAACGCGTGGTAGCCGGAGCCGTCCACCTCGCGGGTCTGCACGGTTACCCCCTGCTCCTGAAAACGGGTCACCCATTCACTGGCCTGCGCCGACGCCCCAAGGAGCGCCAGGGCCAGCGCCAGGCAGCGACCCGCCCGCGCAATCACCGGTCGAGGTCTGCTGCGCTGTGGCGCTCGAGCACCTGTTCCTCTTCGGGGCCCCAGGCACGGTTTACGCGACGTCCGCGTACCACGCCCGGTCGCTCGAAGATCTCCTCGGCCCAGCGCAGCACGTTGCGGTAGGACGTCACGTCGAGGAACTCCGCCGCATCGTAGAGCTTGCCCATGGCCAGCGCGCCGTACCACGGGAAGGTCGCGATGTCCGCGATCGTGTACTCGTCGCCACACAGGTAGCGGCGCTCGGACAGGTTGCGATCCAGCACATCCATCTGCCGCTTCACTTCCATCGCGTAGCGGTTGATGGGGTACTCCCACTTCTCCGGCGCGTAGGCATAGAAGTGCCCGAAGCCGCCACCGAGGAACGGCGCGCTGCCCATCTGCCACATGAGCCAGGAGTAGCACTCGGCGCGCTCCGCGAGGCTCCTGGGCAAAAAGTGGCCGAACTTCTCGGCGAGGTACATGAGGATGGCGCCGGACTCGAAGACGCGCAGGGGCTCCTCGCCGCTGCGATCCACCATCGCGGGAATCTTGGAATTGGGATTCGCATCGACGAAGCCGCTGCCGAACTGATCGCCGTCCTGGATATTGATCAGCCACGCGTCGTACTCCGCCTCGCTGACCCCCGCGGCCAGGAGCTCCTCGAACATCACGGTGACCTTGACGCCGTTGGGTGTCGCCAGGGAGTAGACCTGGAAGGGATGCTCGCCAACGGGCAGCTCCTTCTCGTGGGTCGGGCCGGCAATGGGTCGATTGATGCTCGCGAATTTACCACCGCTCTCGCTATCCCAGGTCCAGACCCTGGGGGGAATGTAGCTGTCGTCACTCATGCTTCGGTGTTCCTTTTGATGTCTTGTTTACGGCTGTGGGACCTACGCGTCGCCCGTGCTCGCCTGGAAGCGCGCCCAGGCGCTCCGGCCAACGGCATCATACGCCAGCATGGTTTCGTGCATGCAGCGGCGCGCGGCGGCGTCGACGAGCTCATCCGGCAGCATGGGATCGCCATTGATCTGGCGAATCACGGACTCGCCGATGAGAAACGTCTCGCGCGCGGCTTCGTCGTCGCCCAGCTCCCCAATAGCCTCCATGCTGTCATTCATAGCCCCGATAAGCTGGCGATAGCGCTGTTCCAGGTCCGCCACGGGCCAGAGCTGCCGCGGCTCATGGTGGTCCCCGAGAATGCGATCCGCCCGCAGCATCAGGCTCCCGGGTTCGAGTCCGAGATCGAGCATTCGTTCCCTCGTGGCGGCCAGGGGCTCGCGATAGTTTGCGGGGCGGCACCACAACCCCGCCTCGAGCTCCGCCAGCCCCTCAAGGCGCAGGGCCCGCTCGCGCATGCGCAGCACCGTCTTGTTGCGCCGCCCCAGATGCGCTGTGTGCACCAGCAGCCAACGCTCGTCCCAGGGACCGATGCGAGCCTCGGCGCTGACCCAGCTGCGGGCCTTGGCGCTGAGGGCCTTGCCCCGGGGGCCGATGCCGTACACACCGCGACGCAGGACCTCGATCAACCCGTCGCGCACCATGCGACCCAGCGCGACGCGCATGGTCGCCGCATCGATGGCGAACAGGGCTCCCCAGCGGACAAATTGCCGCGCCGCGATTTCATCCTGGCTGGGTGCGCTCAGAAGCGACAGAACCAGACGCTTGGCCGTGGGCGGGGGGTAGGCGGTCAGGTCAGGCATGGGCGAATCTTAGCATCGAAATAAGTAACACCAACTTGAAATTAGCGCTTTTTGTGTTACTTTTATCCTTCGGAGGAACCTGTATGAAAGCAACGGACTACCTGACGCGGGACGAGCTGCGCCACTTCACATCCCGCAGTAACCTGCGCGGCGCCTGGATGATCGCCTCGAACTGGCTGATCATCGCTGCGGTGTTTGGCGCCGTGGCACTGTGGACCAATCCCCTCTCGATCCTGCTCGCGATCATCGTGCTTGGGGGACGCCAGCTGGGCCTTGCCGTGCTGATGCACGAGGCGGGGCACAAGACCTTGTTCCGCACGCCGTCCCTGAACAATGCGCCGGCGCAATGGCTTGCGGCCTTCCCCGTTCTCGGGGATTGCGACGCCTATGGCGCATCGCACCGGGAACACCACCGCCTGGCGGGAACCGATGCGGACCCGGACCTGCCGAACTACCGCAACTACCCCGTGTCGGCGAAGAGCTTCCGCCGCAAGCTGCTGCGCGACATCAGCGGTCGCACCGGCATCAAGCTGCTGCTGGGCACGCTCACCGGCGCCGGCAATCGCATCATGATGCGCGACGGCGAAGGCACGAACCGCGTACCCCAGGGTCTGGCGGCGAACGCCGTCCTCTTCGGTTTGCTGTGGCTTGCGGGCGAACCGCTGCTCTACCTGCTCTGGGTCGCCGCGTACCTCACCACCTACCCCCTCGCCGCCCGCATCCGCCAGGTGGCGGAGCACGGCAACGTGCCGGCGCTGTACGAGCCCGATCCCCGCGGCAACACCCGCACTACCCGCGCGAATCCGCTGGAGTGCCTGCTGCTCTGCCCCAACCATGTGAACTACCACATTGAGCACCACCTGCTGCCGAGCGTACCGGCCTGGCGCCTCCCCGAGCTGCACCGAACGCTGATGCAGCGGGGCTTCTACGAGGACTACCCCGATGCCATCGCCTCGGGCTACGCGGATGTGATCCGCCGCGCCGTACCGGAGCTTGATCGCCGCAGCGCCGCGGCCGCGTAGCAGCCATCGCCTCCCGGGCTTCGGAGCCCGGCACACCCATCCCCCTGCAGCCGTCCAGCTCCGGACGGCTGCGAAGCTCCTGCCCCCACCGCAAGGAGCACAGTAACTCCGGCGGAGCGAGCGAAACGAGAGCCCATGGGCGGCCCTTCCGCAGGGCACTGATCATTTTCTATACTGCTGTGAGGCCCGCTGACCCAGGTCGGTCCGGCCCACACAATGATCACGCCATATAAGGATAACTATCGTGCTCTTCGACTATCTGATTTATCCACCCTTACTGGGTGTGCTGGGCCTTGTGGTGGCCTTCGCGATCTACCACATTCTCATTCGCCACAATCATGGCGACGGTAACGTCAAACGTATCGGCGACCAGATCCATCTCGGCGCGATGGTGTTCATGCAGCGGGAATACCGGATGCTGGCGATGTTCGCCGCGGTGCTGCTACTGGGGATTTTCGTCTCGCCCCTGGGGACCAATACAGCCATCGCGTTCACCGTGGGAGCGCTATCGTCCGCGACCGCAGGCTTTTTGGGCATGTTCGCCGCGACCAAGGCCAACGTGCGCACCGCGGTAGCGGCGCACAATCACGGTCAGGGCGCTGCGCTTTCCATCGCCTTCTACGGCGGCTCCATCATGGGACTATGCGTGGCATCCCTGGGCCTGGTGGGCCTGGGCAGTCTCTACTACTACTTCGGCGGCGATCCGGAGACGGCCCATGCGATTCACGGCTTCGGCATGGGCGCCTCGGTGGTGGCGCTCTTCTCCCGCGTGGGTGGCGGCATCTTCACCAAGAGCGCCGACGTCGGTGCGGACCTGGTGGGCAAGGTGGAAGCGGGAATCCCCGAAGACGATCCGCGCAACCCCGGGGTAATCGCCGACAACGTCGGTGACAACGTGGGCGATATCGCCGGCATGGGATCGGATATTTTCGAATCCTATTGCGGCTCCATGATCGCCTGCATCGCCATCGCCTCGACCATGGCCATCGAGACCCAGGCCGAGATGATGTTCCTGCCCCTCGCCCTGGCAAGCATCGGCCTCCTCGCCTCCCTGCTCGGCATCGTCGTGGTGCGCATGCGCTCCTCCGCGGCGCCAGAGGCGGCCCTGCGCACGGGCACGCTCCTCGCCCCCGCGGTCTTTGTGGCCATGGCCTGGTTCCTCATGCGCAGCCTTGGTCTGCCCCAGGCCATCTGGTGGTCCGTGGTTGCCGGTGCGGTGGGTGGCATACTCATCGGCCTGATCACCGAGTACTACACGGGCTCCACGCCCGTGAAGAAGATCGCGAAATCCGGCGAGACCGGACCGGCGACGGTGATGATCACGGGACTGGCGGTGGGCATGCAGTCCGTGGTGCTGCCGGTCCTGTTCCTCGCCGCGATCATCTGGGTGTCCACATCCCTTGCGGGCCTCTACGGCGTCGGCATTGCCGCCGTGGGCATGCTCGCGACCGTGGGCATCACCATGGCGATCGACGCCTACGGCCCCGTTGCCGACAACGCCGGCGGCATCGCCGAAATGGCGGGCATGGGCGAAGAGACCCGCAGAATCACCGA
>CAXBBA010000137.1:0-6074 GCA_963973805.1 uncultured Halieaceae bacterium
CCGTCAGCACGCAGCTGCGCACCCTGGACTACATGCCCGCGTTCCAGTACGGCCAGCCCAAGTCATTCCAGCTCGCCGAGCGCCTGCGCACCCTGATGCCGGGAGACCTGGATTACGTGTTCTTTGCCGGCTCGGGCTCCGAGGCCGCCGACACCTCACTCAAAATGGCTCGCGCTTACTGGCGCTTGAAGGGGCAGCCATCCAAGACCAAGCTCATCGGCCGCATCAAGGGCTACCACGGCGTGAACTTCGGCGGCATCTCCGTCGGTGGCATCGCGGCGAATCGCAAGATGTTCGGCCAGGGTGTGGACGCCGACCACCTGGCCCATACCATGATTCCCGAGAATCGCTTCCAGCGCGGTATGCCGGGCCACGGCGCCCACCTCGCCGACGAACTCCTCGAAATGATCATGCTCCACGACGCCAGCAACATCGCCGCCGTGATCGTCGAACCCATGGCTGGTTCCGCAGGCGTCATTCCCCCGCCCGTGGGCTATCTGCAGCGCCTGCGGGAAATCTGCGACGCCCACGACATACTGCTGATCTTCGACGAAGTCATCACCGCCTTCGGCCGTTGAGGCGCAGCGACCGGTGCCGAGGCCTTCGGCGTCGTACCGGACCTGCTGAACGTCGCCAAGCAGATCACCAACGGCGCCATCCCCATGGGGGCCGTGATCGCGCGCCGGGAGATCTACGACACCTTCATGCACCAGGACGCCCCGGAGCACCTGCTGGAGTTCTCCCACGGCTACACCTATTCCGCGCACCCCGTCGCCTGTGCGGCGGCGCTGGCGACACTGGATCTGCTGGAACAGGAGCAGTCCTTCGCCAGCGTCCGGCGCCGGGCGGGCGTCCTCGAGGACGCGATTCACGCGCTGCGGGGTGCCCCCCACGTCACAGACATACGGAACTACGGCTTCGCCGCCGGCGTGACCCTCGCCGCCAAGGATGGGGACCCGACGCGCCGCCCCTTCGAGGTCGCCATGAAGCTATGGGAACGGGGCTACTACGTGCGCTACGGTGGAGACACGCTGCAGCTGGGCCTGCCCTTCGTGATCACGGACGATGAGATCGGGCAACTGTGTGAGGCCGTGCACAGCGCGATACGCGATTGCTCATAATCGTTATTGCAACCGTATTGACAACTATTCGCATTTTCACTAACTTGGGTCTCGTCAGTATTAACCAGCGACTCCCGAGCCCATGTACGTCTGTATCTGCAATGGCATCACCGACAAACAGATCCGCGCCGCCGTCGCGGAGGGTGCGACGTCGCTGGAGCAACTGGAAGCGAAGCTCGGCGTCGCCAGCCAGTGCGGCAGCTGCGCGGAACACGCCCTGTCCCTGATCGCCCCCTTCGGCGACACCGCTCCACCGAATCCGGAACTGTTCTACTCGGTCGCCTGACCTCGCTTCGGCGTCTGGAACCAGCGCCCCAAGACCCAACTTAAGCTATTGATTTAGAATAGTTTTCATTTGTATTTCCAGCAATTCAGCTGGCCACACCGCCCCCCGAAGGTCTAGACTTCGCTTGCACGATGCAAAGCGGTGCAGGCGCCCTTCGCCCCGCGCGGGCAGCACACCAGCAACGAAGCCAAATCCAAAGAAAGACCGAAGAGAGGACCACAACGTGAAAGGCGACCCGAAGGTAATTGAGCACCTCAACCGCATCCTGGGCAATGAACTGGTGGCGATCAATCAGTACTTCCTCCACGCCCGCATGTACAAGGACTGGGGCCTGGTGGACCTGGCGGACCACGAGTACCACGAGTCCATCGACGAGATGAAGCACGCCGATACCCTGGTGGAGCGGATCCTCTTCCTCGAGGGTATCCCCAATCTTCAGGACCTGGGCAAACTGATGATTGGCGAGAACGCCAAAGAGATGCTCGAGTGTGACCTGCAGGTGGAGCACAAGGCCCACGGGGACCTGAAAGCCGCCGTCGCCTACTGCGAGAGCGTGGGGGACTACCCGTCCCGGGATATCTGCGTCAGCATCATGGAAGCCGAGGAAGAGCACATCGACTGGCTCGAAACCCAGCTCAGCCTCATCGACAAGGTCGGTCTCCAGAACTACCTGCAGACCGCCATGCACACGGTGAAGCCCGCCTGACACAACCCATGGGGAACCGCAGCGCCACGGCGGAGCTGTTCCCGGAGGCAAAAAAACGGGGCCCGGTGCACAACCGGGCCCCGTTTTCATATCCACGCTCAGGCGGCTTCGGATGCCTCGCGAATCAGCGGCTCCAACTCGCCCTTCTCGTGCATGTCCGTGACGATGTCACAGCCACCGATGAGCTCACCGTTGACCCAAAGCTGGGGAAAGGTCGGCCAGTTCGCGTACTTGGGCAGATTGGCGCGGATCTCCGGGTTGGACAGGATATCCACATAGGCGAAGCGCTGGCCGCAGGCCATCAGCGCCTGCACCACCCGCGCCGAGAAGCCACACTGGGGCTGGTTGGGGGAACCTTTCATGTAGAGCAGCACCTTGTTCTGCTCAATCTGGTCCTTGATCTGATCCATGATATCCATAGGGAATCTCCATCAAATGGGTTAAAACCCGACCATTTTACTTGGTTTAGCCCCCGGATCGCCATCACGTGGCGCAGGCGGCAAATTGTCACGCCTTTCGCCAGTGGTTATGATCACACCCCGGGCAGCGCTGGCGCTGCCCTTTTTTGTTGGTCTGCGAACCCAAACAAGCGCAGCCAGGACCCATACAAGGCGCAGACGGGAATACGAACATGTCCGCACTCATGCAAACCTACGCTCCCCTCCCCGTGAGCTTCGACCACGGCGAAGGCTCCCTGTTGTTCGACACCCAGGGGCGACGTTATCTGGACGGCCTGTCGGGCATCGCCGTCACCAACCTCGGCCACGCCCACCCGGCGGTCACCCGAGCCATCGGCGAACAGGCGTCCCGCCTGCTGCACTGCTCCAACATCTATCGCATCGACGCCCAGGAAGAGACCGCCGCGCTGCTCACCGCCCGCGCGGACATGGATCGCGTGTTCTTCAGCAACTCCGGTGCCGAAGCGAACGAGGCGGCGATCAAGCTGGCACGCCTCCACGCCCATCAGCGCGGCATCGAAAAACCGCGGGTGGTCGTGCTGGAGGGCGCGTTCCACGGACGCACCCTGGCGACGCTATCCGCCGGCGGCAACCGCAAGATCCAGGCGGGCTTCTCGCCACTGGTGGACGGTTTCGTACGCGCGCCGCGCAATGACATCGATGCCCTGGAAAAAATTGCCTCCAGCTGTCGCGACGTGGCCGCCGTGCTCCTCGAGCCCGTGCAGGGCGAGAGTGGCGTCCATGTGCTGGACACCGCTTACCTGCAGGCCGTGCGGCGCATCTGCGACGCCCAGGGCTGGCTGCTCATGTTCGACGAAGTCCAGACCGGCAACGGCCGCACCGGCAGCTACTTCTATTACCAGCAGCTGGGCTTTACCCCGGACGTGGTCACCACGGCCAAGGCGCTGGGCAACGGCGTGCCCATCGGCGCCTGCCTGGCCCGCGGCGAAGCGGCGGAAACCTTCACCCCCGGCAATCACGGCTCCACCTACGGCGGCAATCCCCTCGCCTGCGCGGCGGCGCGGGCGGTGCTCGAGAGCCACAGTGATGACGCGCTGATTAATCGGGCGCCGGCGATCGCGGACCAGCTCATCACGAGCTTCGAAGCCTCCCTCGGCTATCGCGCCGCCGTGCGCGAGTATCGCCGCGCGGGCCTGATGATCGGCATCGAACTGGTGGCCGACTGCAGTGACCTGCCGGCCCGGGCCCTGGAAGCGGGCATCCTTCTCAACGTGACGGCGGGCAACACAATCCGCCTTCTTCCGCCCCTGGTCATGTCCGATGAACAGGCCCGGGAGTTCGGAGCCATCCTCGCCCAGCTCGTGGACCACTGGGCGGCCCAATCGCAAAACCTCGCAGGTGCCGCATGAACGTTCAGCACTTCAGATCCCTTCTCGACTTCTCCCCCGCCGATCTGGACGCCCTGATCGATCGTGCCATCGTCCTGAAGAAGCTCCATCGCGGCGGCGAAGCATCGCCGCAGTTTCCCGGCAGCGTGATGGCGATGATCTTCGCCAAGTCCTCGACGCGCACGCGCGTGTCCTTCGAGGCGGGCATGGCCCAGCTCGGTGGCCACGCCATGTTCCTGTCACCCGGGGACACGCAGCTGGGTCGGGGAGAGCCCATCGAGGACACGGCGCGGGTGATCTCTTCCATGGTCGACGTGGTGATGATCCGCACCTTCGGCCACGACGTTGTGGAGCGCTTCGCCGCGAATTCCAGCGTCCCCGTGATCAATGCGCTCACCGATGACTTCCACCCCTGCCAGCTGCTGGCGGACATGCAGACCTATCGCGAACACCGCGGCGCGATCGCGGGTAAACGGGTCTGCTGGCTGGGGGACGGCAACAATATGTGCAACTCCTACATCAACGCGGCGCGGCAATTCGATTTTGAGCTCCTCGTTGCCTGCCCCGAGGGATTCGCTCCCCGCGCAGACCTGCTGGAGGCGAACGCAGACCGCGTTACGGTGCTCAGCGACCCCGCCGAAGCGGCCCGCGAGGCCGATCTTCTGGTGACCGATGTCTGGGCCTCCATGGGCCAGGAAGAAGAGCAGGCCCGCCGCGCCGCGGCCCTGACGCCCTATCAGCTGAACGAAGACCTCCTCGCCGTCGCCGCCAGCGATGCCCTCTACATGCACTGCCTGCCCGCCCATCGCGGCGAGGAGATCAGCGCCGGCCTGATGGATGCAGCAGACACGGTGATCTGGGACGAGGCCGAGAACCGCCTCCACGCCCAGAAAGCCCTGCTGGAGCGACTTCTGAGCGACGCCTGAGGCGCAAGCCGCCGCTGCAAATAACCGGGATGTCTAGGCGGCGTCCCGGTTATAAAAAATCGATCCATCAGCCCCGGCTCCGACCGGGGCGCGCATCCCCCCGACAGGCGAAAGGTTTCTAGGGGGCTGCGGGGTTAGTGGTTATTGACCCGGATTTAGCCACACAAGTTATCCACAAGTTACTCTCAGCCTTCTTGCTTGCTTTCCCCCGGGCAGCGCTTTATCTTGTAGTCCTTCGACCCAAGACACCCAATATCTAGCGTTTCGGGCCGCACTTTGACCATACGCACGTTTACCTATGTATCGCTTCGGCAGCCAGTTCCTGCCGTCGGCTGCCCTGTGCCGCCGGGCGAGCGCGTGCGCGGGACCCAGTGCATTCCGGACCGCAGGCGACCCCCGGACTGACCAGGGCGTGATCCGCACCTCGGCAGCCACAGAGAAAATAAAGGAGCACAGCGATAGTGACGACGGAAAACGTTCACGGTACGGACAACGCAACAGGCAGCACCTCCCCGGACACGACCCCTGGCACCATCGGCTCCCCGGCCCCGGGAGTGAGCTCCGGCGTTGAAGTCGCTGCCACGGCCCCCGGACAGCTGCGTGTGATCAAGCGCAACGGCACCGTGGTGCCCTTCGAGGCCAGCAAGATCTCCGTCGCCATCACCAAGGCTTTCCTCGCCGTCGAGGGAGGCACCGCCGCCGCGTCCAGCCGTATTCACGAAACCGTCGCCAAACTGACGGAGCTGGTCACCGCGACGTTCCGCCGCCGCATGCCCTCCGGCGGCACGATCCATATCGAAGACATCCAGGACCAGGTCGAACTGGCCCTGATGCGCGCGGGGGAGCACAAGATCGCCCGGGACTACGTCATCTACCGGGAACAACAGGCCAAGAAACGCGCCGCTCGCATGGCCCTCTCGGAGCAGACCCAGCAGGCCGCGGACCGCATCGGCGTCATCCACGCCGACGGCAGCAAGCAGCCCCTGGACCTCGAGCGCCTGCACATCATCGTCAGCGAAGCCTGCGCGGGTCTGTCCGACGTATCGGAAAGCCTCATCCTCGACGAAGCCCTGAAGAACCTCTACGACGGCGTCACCCTGCAGGAACTGTCCACCTCTCTGGTCATCACGGCGCGCACGCTGATCGAACAGGAGCCAAACTACTCCTACGCCTCGGCCCGCCTGCTCTGTGACAACCTGCGCACGGAAGTACTGTCGTTCCTGAACGT
>CAXBBA010000138.1:0-6039 GCA_963973805.1 uncultured Halieaceae bacterium
GTTCCCCCAGGGCCTCGGGCAGGCTCGCGTTGTCCTTGCCGAGAAAGCCCAGATTCATGGGGAAGGCTTCGGCGCTCTGCAGCATCTTGCCGATATGCCAGGGCCCGGGCGTGCAGGTCGTGGCGTTGGTGCCCGTTGCCGGTCCCGTGCCGCCGCCGATCATCGTCGTGACGCCGCTCATGAGCGCTTCTTCGATCTGCTGGGGGCAGATGAAGTGGATGTGGGCGTCGATGCCTCCGGCGGTGAGGATCTGTCCTTCACCCGCGATGATTTCCGTGCCGGGGCCAATGGCGATATCAACGCCGGGCTGAATGTCGGGGTTGCCCGCTTTGCCGATGGCGCTGATACGTCCGTCCTTGAGCGCGACATCGGCCTTCACAACGCCCCAGTGATCCAGGATCAACGCGTTGGTGATGACCGTGTCCGGGCTCTGGGCGCAGCTGATCTGGGACTGGCCCATGCCATCGCGAATCACCTTGCCGCCGCCGAATTTCACTTCCTCGCCGTAGATCGTGTGGTCTTTCTCCACCTCGATATAGAGGTCTGAGTCCGCCAGGCGGACGCGGTCGCCCACCGTGGGGCCGTACATGCTGGCGTAGTCGTGTCTGCTGATGCTGCGCATTACAGGTCCCCCATGACTTCGCCGCGGAAGCCGTAGACGCGTCGTGCGCCATCCAGGGCCACCAGAGTGACGCTGCGCTCCTGGCCCGGTTCGAAGCGCACCGCGGTGCCGGCGGGGATATCGAGGCGAAAGCCCCGCGCCGCGGCCCGATCGAAGGCCAGGGCGGGGTTGGCCTCGGCGAAGTGGTAGTGGGATCCGATCTGCACCGGTCTGTCGCCGTTGTTCACCACCATGACGTCGATGGTGTCGCGCCCCTCATTGAGAACAATCTCGCCGGATGCGGGCAGTATTTCTCCCGGTTTCATGACGCACCTCCGGTGATGGGGTCGTGCACGGTCACCAGTTTGGTGCCGTCGGGGAAGGTCGCTTCGACCTGCACCTCATGGATCATCTCGGCAACCCCCTCCATCACGTCGTCCCGCGTCAGAATGGTGCGCCCCAGACTCATAAGCTCCGCGACGGTGCGCCCGTCCCGGGCTCCTTCAAGGATGGCGGCACTGATGAGGGCCTGGGCCTCGGGATAGTTCAGCTTGAGGCCCCGGTCTCTGCGCCGCTCGGCCAGCAGTGCCGCGGTGAACAGCAGAAGTTTGTCTTTCTCGCGGGGCGTGAGTTCCATCACGGTTCCTTGGGACTGTCGGTCGAAAAATCATAGGCCTGTCGAGGGTAAGCGGGCAAGGTCCAACGCTAACGACAAGCATCATGTGTGCCAGATACGGGGGACGCATGGTCGGGCGCCGTTTTCCAGCGCAGCGACGCGCTGCCAGAGGTCGCTGAAGGCTTCGCGGCAGCGCAATGCGTGCTCCCCGAGGTAGCGGGCGATGAGCAGTTCCCCGCGCTGGGACAGCGCGTAGGCGCCATCGCGGTCCCGCTCCTCCCACGTCTGGCGCCAGCTCGTGAGCAGTTCCTGCGGCGGTGCCGCCGTAAACAGGGCGACACCGACGGTGCTGCAACCGTTCAATCCCCCCCGCGCCTCCATGAAGCGCGACTGTGCCTCGCAGTCCATGCGTTCCACCACCAGGGGTTGGCCGTTTTGCTGCACCTGCAGGCGCTGCCGCAGGCGCCCGCGGTCGAAGGTCAGGCCACTGGCGGGGCGGCCCAGCACCAGCACATCCCAAAACGCGAGGGAGGCGTCCGGGGCGAGTTCGATGTGCGTATCGAGCAGGGCGTTCGCGCCGGGAAACACGATGGTTTCCTGAGGTAACCATTCCAGGCGACCCCCCGTAACGGTGAGGCGCAGCGTCTGGCGCTGTGCTTCGCGGTAGTTTCCCACGCCGTAGAAGCGCCCGGCGGAGGGCGTGGTCAGCAGGGCGCGACCACTGCGCAGGGCGACATCGATCTCGAGTTCGTCTCCCAGCACCACGCCTCCCGGAGGGTGAAGAAGATAGCAGTGGGCACCGGCTTCGCCCGGGGGGTGGAACAGGCGCTGCACCCTCAGGGGGCCCTGGTGTTCGCAGTGCCGCAGTTCCGTGCGTTCCCGGGCCTGGGCGAAGATCAGATTCAGGCGAGCGGACCAACGTCTTGGCGGGCTGCTAGACTCCGCGGCGATCGATTGAGAGACACAGTTCATGGCGAACACCTTACCGTATCCCGGCGCAGCGGTGGCAGCGCTCCTTGCGTTCTTGCCAGGTCTGGAGGCCAGCGTGGTCCAGGCGGGCGAGGCGGGCCTGGTTGCGCCGCTGATCAATCGCAATCTGTCACCCTTTGAAACAGGTTTGGGGGTGCCGGTGATGGAATCCGCCACAGGCCTGGGCAACGGCGGGGTGACGGTCGGTTGGGATCTGCACTGGGCCAGCCATTCCCTGCGGGAAGATGACGATTCCGGCGAACTCGAACTGGACGGTGAGACCCTGCGCCAGGACCTGAGGGTGCTGGTGGGACTGTCAGAGAGCATCACTTTGGTCGTGGATGTGCCGTGGATACATCACTCGGCGGGCTCCCTGGACAGCCTGATCGATGGCTGGCATGACCTGTGGGGCATGCCCGAGGGCGCCCGGGCAGAGCAGCCGCGCGACGTCCTGCGTTTTGCCCTGGGCGGCGATGAAGCGTTTTCCCTGGATCGCAGTGCGTCGGGGCTGGGCGATGTGGAGCTCGGCCTCGCCTGGCGCCTGTGGGGGGACGAGCGTCAGGCTTTCGGCACCTTTGCCCAGCTGACCCTCGACACGGGTGATGTTGCCGATCTGACCGGCAGTGGTGCTACGGCGGTCGCCGTCGGCCTTCGCTACGCGCACCATGGCTGCGGACTGGCAGCCCTGAGCTGCCACCTGCAGGCCGGAATCGCAGATCCCGGTGATCTGTCCCTGGCGGCCCGGCAGCGCAGCACATTGCTGTTTGGCGGGCTGTCTCTGGCCTGGCGCCTGGGACCGGAGTTGGCTGCGGTGGCGCAGCTGGAGGCCCGCGAAAGTGCCTACGAAGAAGGGCCGCTGGGCGCGAATGACGTAGCGGTTTGGGGCGGCCTGGGGCTGCGCTGGCAGCCGGAAGATGCCTGGACGCTTGAGGCGCAGTTCAGCGAGGATCTTAACGTGGGCAGTGCACCGGACATCAGCTTCCGCCTGGGCGTCGCGAGGCGCTGGTAGGGAGTTCCTCGGGCAAAGTTCCGGGGCACTGATAGAATGGGGGTACACATAAGAACAACAGGGAGGTCTCCCCAATGTCCAGTTTAGCGGCCCGCCATGGTGCGGCCTTTACCCTGCGCCCCTCGGGTCAGGCCTGTGGCGCCCGAGTGGAGGGCCTGGACCTTTCCAGGACCCTTGATGACGCGACGATCGCTGCGCTGCGCGAGGCCTGGCTGGAGCACCACGTGCTGGCGTTTCCCGACCAGAATATGAGTGACGACGATCTGGAGCGTTTTACCCGCTACTTCGGGCCCTTTGGCGACGATCCGTTCATCGAGCCGATTCCCGGCCGGGAGCACGTCATTGCCGTGGAGCGGCGCGCCACGGAACAGGCGCCGATCTTTGCCGAAGCCTGGCATACGGACTGGAGTTTCCAGGCCTCGCCGCCGATCGGCACCTGCCTGCTGAGCATCACCATTCCGCCCGTGGGCGGTGCGACGCTCTTTGCCAATCAACATGCGGCACTGGACGCGATGCCCGCGGCGTTGCGCCAGCGAATCGAGGGCCTGGCAGCTGTCCACAGCGCCAGCATCGCCTACGCTCCCGATGGTCTCTATGGTGCGGACGATGCGGACAGCGATCGCAGCATGTCGATCATTCCCTCCGACGATGCGCTGGCCACACAGCAACACCCCCTCATTCGCCGCCATAGCGAAACGGGCCGCGCTTCGCTGTATGGCTGCATTGGGTATGTGATGGGTATCAAGGACATGGAACATGAGGCGGCGCTGAACCTGCTGCTGGAGCTCCACGCATGGCAGACCCAGGAAGCGTTTATCTACACCCACGAGTGGGAGCCCGACATGCTGGTGATGTGGGATAACCGCTGCCTGCTGCATCGCGCCACCGGCGGCTACGAGGGGTACGACCGGCTCCTGCACCGCACCACTATCGGCTGACCCCGCAGCCGCACCTACCACCAAGGCGCTATTGTGACGCGCCGGGGACATGGCAAGCTGGGAAGCACACCGCCCCTGCGACGGCGCAGGGGGCCGGCTACGAGAGAGCTTGCCATGAACACGATGATCTACCCCACAACGAACTTCAAAGCCACGGAACAGCTGGTGGTGACGCGCGGGGAGGGGGTGTACGTCTACGACAACACGGGCAAGCGTTATCTCGAGGGTATGGCGGGGCTTTGGTGCACCGCGCTGGGCTACGGCAACGAAGAGGTCATCGCCTGTGCGACGGAACAGATGCGTACCCTCACCTTCGCGCACATGTTTGGGGGCAAGACCCACCCGGCGGCGATGGAGCTGGCGGATCGCCTTGCGGCGATGGTGCCGGTCAGGGATGCCCGCGTGTTTTTTGGCAGTTCCGGCTCCGATGCCAACGATACGCAAATCAAGCTCATTCGCTATTGGGCGGAAGCCACGGGCCAGCCCCGGCGCCATAAGATCATTGCCCGGGACAAGGGTTACCACGGCGTCACCGTTGCCTCCGCCTCGCTCACGGGGCTGCCGGCGAACCACACCCATTTTCAGCTTCCCTTCGAGGCGCTGGGAATACTCCGCACCGGTTCGCCGCACTTCTACCGCGAGGGGCAGCCCGGCGAGACGGAAGACGAATTTGCCCGGCGCCGCGCCCGGGAGCTCGAGGAGCTCATTCTGGCCGAGGGCCCCGAGACTATCGCTGCGTTTATCGCCGAGCCCGTCAACGGTGCGGGCGGGGTTATCGTTCCCCCGGAAAACTACTTCACCTACATTCAGCAGGTTCTTGAGAAGTACGGAATCATGCTGTGGAGCGACGAGGTTATCTGTGGTTTTGGGCGCCTGGGTAAAGACTTCGGTGCCAGCGCTGTCGGCATGCGCCCGCAGATGATGTCCATGGCCAAGGCCCTGTCGTCGGCCTATATTCCGATCAGCGCCGCGGTGATCCCGGGGGAAATGTACGAAGCACTGGTGGAGCCTGTGAGCCAGGTGGGGGTGTTCGGCCACGGTTATACCTATAGCGGACATCCCGTGGGCTGCGCGGTGGCGTCGAAGGTGCTTGAAATCTACGAGCGGGAACGCCTCTTTGAGCATGCTGCCACCGCAGGAGCCTACCTGCAGCAGCAGCTGGCGACCCTGGCGGATCACCCCCTGGTGGGAGAGGTGCGGGGCACGGGGCTCATCGCTGCGGTGGAACTTGTCGCCGAGAAGGGTGACAGAACCCCATTTGCGGACAACAGCCCCGCCGCCTACTGCCAGCGCCAGTGCGAGGAGCAGGGCCTGATCCTGCGGGCCCTCGGCGGGAACAGCATGGCTATCTGTCCCCCGTTGATCATCACGGCGGAGCAAATTGACGAACTGGTGCAAAAGCTTTCCGTCGCCCTGGATCGCACCCTGGCGTTCGTGGTGGCAGAGAAGTAACTCTTCGGGCCCCTCTTGCAGGGCGGGGATACGGCACAGCTGGGGGCGAAGACGGTAAGCTGACTGATTATGTCCATCAATTGGGCAACCGCGTTCCCGGGGGCTCAGTCCCCGGAAGTAAACAGGATGGCCGGTAGCAACACATCCCGTAGGAAGGCGCGCCTTTTCGCAGGGCCCTCATCACGCATGATAAGTAGCGCTTGAATGCTTGCCAGGATATCGATGATTCGTTCGTTTGAGAGATTCCTTCTTACGAGACCTTTTCCCCGTCCTTCCTCTATCGCGTCGAACCAGATGTCGAGCATGGCCTCGGATGACCGCTCGTTACCTCGAATAAGGAATTGCTCGAGGCTATGGTCCGTGGCGTTGTGAATAATAGCTTTGGTTAACTCGTCTTTAGTGGCGGCCGAAACAACGGTCAGGGAGCCTTCCAGCAATGCCTCCTCAAAGGAAT
>CAXBBA010000139.1:0-6036 GCA_963973805.1 uncultured Halieaceae bacterium
CGCTCCTCGAGAAGAGTCGCGAACAGCTCAAGGTGGAGTTCGAAAACCTCGCCCACCGGATCTTTGAAGAACGGGGGCAGCAGTTTTCCAACCAGAACCAGCAGTCCATGGAGGCCCTGTTGAAACCCTTCGGGGAACAGATTCACCGTTTCCAGTCGCGCATCAACGAGGTCCACGAGCAGGCTGTGCGGGGCAATGAAAACCTCGCCGGAGAGCTCCGTCACCTGCTGGGTATCGGCATGAAAATGAGCGACCAGGCAGAGAATCTGGCGAAGGCTCTCAAGGGTGACAAGAAAACCACGGGCAACTGGGGCGAGGTACAGCTGGAACGCACCCTGCAACTGGCGGGGCTGGAGCGCGGGGTTCACTACGAGGCCCAGAATGCGCACCGCGACGCCCAGGGGCGTACGCGCATACCGGACTTTGTGATCAACCTGCCCGACGGCAAGCACCTCATCATCGACAGCAAGGTCTCCCTGGTCGATTACGACCGGGCTGTTGCCGCCGACTCGGACGAAGAACGCGCCGAGGCGCTCAAGGCCCATACGCAGGCGCTGAAACGGCACATCGACGACCTGGCCTCCAAGGACTACACGGGTCTGGGTACCATCGACAGCCCGGAGTTGGTATTTCTCTTCATGCCCATCGAGGCTGCCTACATCGAGGCGCTCAAGTTCAATCGCGAACTGTTCAACGACGGCTATCGCAAGAATGTGGTCATGGTCTCTCACACCACACTGCTGCCGATGCTGCGCACCGTCGCCAGCCTGTGGATCGCCTATCGCAGCAATCAGGAAGCCCGCGCCATCAGCGAGATGGCGGGGGAGATCTACAACAAGGTGTGCCTCGTGGGCCAGCGCCTGGAAGACGTGGGGAAGACCCTGTCGACCGCCACCAACAAGTACAACCAGACCGTCACAGCACTGGCGGGCAAACAGGGACTTTACGGCAAGATCGAGCGCTTCAGGAGCACCGCCACCAACGCCAGGGGCGAGCTACCCGATGCGCAGGAACTGCACCCGACGATCGAACACGACCGCCTGGGGGTATTCAGCGAGGAGAAAGCTCCTCCGCGCATTGCAGAGGTGACGTCGCCGGAGAGTAAAACTCGCTGAGCGCTCCCGGCACATCACGGCATAAGGACAGGCGAAGGCCTAGAAGCCCCAGGAAACCGTGAGCGTCGGCCCCTTGATCACCATATCGAAGCGGACAGTGCCCAGATTGCGACTGCGCTCCACGTCCACATCGGTGTACTGGTAGCCCAGGGAAGCGGCCCAGTTGTCTGCGAAGCGATAGTGGCCGCGCAGATGGCCATAGAAAAAGTCGCCGCTGTAATCGTCGACGTTGGCGGACAACCAGCCGCCGATCATCGTGAGCCCCCAATGCGGGGTCGCATACAGGTAGGAAAAGCGCAGGTTGGGTACCGGTGCCAGCAGCGTCGCGTTGCCACGGTCCAGGGTGGCCTCCTCGTCATTCACGAAAGCGCGGGCCTGCAGCGACGCCGCCATGTCGAGAGCGTGAACGCCCCCACCGATCATGAATTCCGAACGCTCCGTTCTGTGGACCCGGTACAGCACGTCGGCGAGGTACACATCCACCCCCAGCGTGCCCCGGACGTCCGCACCGGCATCGAAGGTGATGTCATCGAACTCAAAACTCTCCCGGACGGAACTCACTCCCGTACCGTCAAATTTTGACGTCGCAAGAATAAGCGCCCACTTCGGACTGAAGCGCCAGCGATACTCAAGGAAGTAATTCAGGTCGTCCTCCTCTACCCCCAGACTCCCGAAATCCACGGCCACCCCATCACCACCGTGGCGTGCCGCTGTCACTTCCGGCTCCACCCCGGTAAAGGCGATGCCCGCAGAAAAATGGTGCTTGGTATAAGGCAGGGAGTCCTCACTGGCGGACGCGGCCGCCGCAAGGACGACAGCTGCCAGGGTCAGGAGAGGTCGTATCATTGTTTTGCTCCTCGTCTACCTGGCAAATACTAGCTCATATGAGTAGCAGGTCCACGAGCAGCACCGCCTGAATCCTATTCTCCGTCCTTCGGACCGAAGGCCAGCAGCACCGCACCGGGCATATGGAAGTAGATGCCATACCCCGTGTTGACGAACAACATGTCGCCGCTCGGCACCGGTCCCGTGGCCCCGCCCATGGAGCCACCCTGACCCGTGACACCGTCGGTGGTCGGGAATTCCCGGGTAGGGCGTTCCCGGCCAGCGGGGGCCGCCATCGAAGTCCGACATGGGCACGTAGAGGGTTTGTCCGTCCCTGGCCATGCCGAAGTGCACGCCCCCCTGGATTCCCCCCCTTGCCCAGCTTTCGCTGCCAGACCAGCTCGCCATCGCGATCGAGGTCCAGGGCGTGCACATGCCCGGACCTCTGCCCCGCCAACAGTAGATCGCGACCGTTGCGATCGGTGGCGATAATCGTAGCGGCACCAAAATCGTAGTCCGGGCCATCTTCCGGCGGGCAATTGATCCGCTCCGCAGTTTCACAACCCATGTTCCAGGCATCCTTCGCCGTCATCTGACGGTGCCAGGCAATGGCGCCCGTATCCAGGCGCAGGGCCACAATCGCGTCACTGAAACTGTTCGCCGGCGACGAGTAGTTTTCGCCCGTGAAAACGTAGAGCAGGCCTCGTTTGCGATCGATGCTCGGCGTGTTCCACACCGGCGCCCCCGATGGAGCTATGCGCGGCGTAGCAACGGAGTTCCGGCCCACGATGCGCGGCGGAACATCGATAGTCCGGCCTTTCCACAGCTGCTTCCCCGTCGCTGCCTCGTAGGCGGCCACACCACCCTGAAAGGTGCAGCAGGCATAGTCGGGATCGGCGGCTTCCGTCACCTCGAGGGAGGACAGGGGGACATAGAGCACGCCATCGGCGAGTGCCGGAGCGGCGGTCAGCGTGAGACTGGGATGCTCATCGGGGCGATCCCGCCACCGCAGACTGCCGTCCGCCGCATTCACGGCGTACACGTTGCCCACGAGATCCCCAAAGTAGAGAACGCCATCATCGCCTGCCACGATGCCCGTGCGCACCTGGGCAATCGTGCTGAAGGTCCACTTGATACAGCCCCGGTGCTTGTCGATGGCAAAGACGCTGCCGTTCTGGCTGCCCACAAACAGCGTATCGCCGAGCACCGCAGGCTGGGATCGGGCGCGGATGGCCTCGGGGTAGGCAAAGGCCCACTTCAACTCCAGGTCTTTCAGCTTCGCCGCCGCCAGCATCGTGCGCCTGGCGTCAAAATGGCGACTCAGCGAGTTACCTACGGTTACACATCCAGGTTAGCCACCGACAGCGCATTCTCTTCGATGAACTCCCGCCGCGGCTCCACCTGGTCTCCCATGAGCGTGGTGAAGATCTCGTCCGCATGCATGGCATCGTCGATGGTCACCTGCAACATGCGCCGGGTTTCGGGGTCCATGGTGGTCTCCCAGAGCTGCTCGGGGTTCATCTCACCGAGACCTTTATAGCGCTGGATGTTGTAGCCGCGACGAGCCTCTTTCATCAACCACTCCCAGCCCTCAATAAAGGAGCGGGTGGCGAAAGTCTTTTCGCCACGTTGAAAATAGCCGCTTTCTTCAATGAGGTCCGTGATGGTTTCGCCAAGGCTCGCCATATCGTTGTAATCACCGGAACGGAAGAAATCCGTACGCAGGGGGATGAGTCGTTCCACGCCGTGGGCAAGCATGCGCACCAGGGGATACCAAAAACCGTCTTCGTCGGCACGCGCTTCTACGGTATAGCTTGTTCCTCTGGTTTTGAGGGTATGTAAGCGCTTACTTATCTCGTCCCCATAGGCAGCGACCGCAGCTTCATCCTGGAGTGCCTCTTTCGTCAGGCGCGGTGTGAACACCAGCTCCCACAGCACATCTGTCGGGTAGTGGCGAGAGCGTCGGGAGATGATGGCTTCCACGGCCTGATACCGCTTAACAATATCGGCGAGCGCTGCGCCGGAAACCGGCGGGGCATCGGCATTCACATACAACGCCGCTCCATCCAGGGCCGCCGAGGTAAGGTACTCCGCGAGGGCGTTGTCATCTTTGAGATACTGGTGCTGCTTGCCCTTGGCAATCTTGTAGAGCGGCGGCTGCGCGATGTAAACGTGGCCTCGTTCGATAAGCTCGCGCATCTGCCGGAAGAAGAAAGTCAGCAGCAGCGTACGAATGTGCGACCCGTCGACGTCGGCGTCCGTCATGATGATGATGTGGTGGTAACGCAGCTTGTCCGGATCGAATTCTTCCTTGCCGATGCCACAACCCAGGGCGGTCACCAGCGTGCCAACCTCCACGGAGCTCAGCATCTTGTCAAAGCGGGCCTTCTCTACGTTGAGAATCTTACCCTTCAGCGGCAGGATCGCCTGGAAGCGGCGATTCCGCCCCTGCTTGGCGGAACCACCAGCAGAGTCACCCTCCACCAGGTAGAGCTCCGACAACGAGGCGTCCTTTTCCTGGCAATCCGCCAGCTTGCCGGGGAGGCCGGCAATATCCAGAGCGCCCTTGCGCCGCGTAATCTCGCGAGCCTTCCGTGCTGCTTCCCGGGCACGGGCCGCTTCGAGCATCTTGCTCACCACGGACTTCGCTTCACCCGGATTTTCCAGCAGATAATCGCCAAAATGCTTGTTCATCGCCTGCTCTACGGCGGTTTTGACCTCGGAGGACACCAGCTTGTCTTTGGTCTGGGACGAAAACTTGGGATCGGGAACCTTGACCGAGATAATTGCTGTCAGGCCTTCCCGGGCGTCATCACCTGTCGTATTGACCTTCGCTTTCTTCGCCAGCCCTTCCCGTTCAATATAGCTGTTCAGGGAGCGCGTCAACGCGGAGCGGAAGCCCGCCAGGTGCGTTCCTCCATCCCGCTGGGGGATGTTGTTGGTGTAGCAGAAGATATTTTCCTGGTAGGAATCGTTCCACTGCAGCGCGACTTCGACGCCCGTGCCATCTTCACCATCCATCTGGAAGTGAAAAGCCTTGTGAATCGGACTCTTGTTGCGGTTGAGGTAGGCGACGAAGGCATGCAGCCCGCCCTCGTAAAAATAGGTTTCTTCCCGTCCGGAGCGCTCATCACGCAGGAGGATCTCGATACCGGAGTTCAGGAACGCCAGCTCCCGCAGGCGTTTGGCCAGCACATCGTAGTCAAATTCGATGTTGGTGAAGGTTTCGGCGGAGGGTTTGAACCGAATCAGCGTTCCCGTCTGATCCGCCGTACCGGTAACTTCCAGCGGTTTCTGCGGTACGCCGTGGGAATAAAGCTGCTCGTGGCGCTCCCCGCCGCGCCAGATCGTCAACCAGAGCTCTTCAGATAGCGCATTCACAACCGATACGCCGACACCGTGCAGCCCGCCGGACACCTTGTAGGTGTTGTCGTCGAACTTTCCGCCAGCATGAAGCACCGTGAGGATGATTTCGGCCGCCGAGGCGCCCTCTTCGTGCATATCCGTAGGGATTCCACGCCCATCATCCTGAACCGATACAGACTCATCGGGGTGAATCGTGATTTCAATGCGCTTGCAGTACCCCGCAAGCGCCTCATCGATGGAGTTATCCACGACCTCAAACACCATGTGGTGCAGGCCCGTACCATCGTCCGTATCGCCGATGTACATCCCCGGGCGTTTTCGAACCGCATCAAGGCCCTTCAGAACCTTGATCTTGGAACCGTCGTAGTTACCGGAAGTGTCACTCATCTCAATACTCCATCATCTGCCAGACGCAAAATGCGGGCAGGTTTAGCAAAAAAGCCGACGTTTTGTCGTCGCTACAGGGCCTGGGCGCTGCCATGTTCCACGTGGAACAACGCCAAACCCTTATCACCGAACCAATCTGCCGGCAGGGAGCCTGGCTCGATACATGTAATCAGACTTTGGGCTCCGCTCGACGACAACGTTCGGCAGACCCGTTCACAGCGTTCCTGATCCAGTTCCGCTGGCAGATCATCAATCAGATACAGCACGTCCGCTTGCTGCCTGGACAACAGCTGCCCCTGAGCCAGCTTTAGTGACGCGACCAGCAGCTTTTGCTGCCCCCGGG
>CAXBBA010000140.1:0-6027 GCA_963973805.1 uncultured Halieaceae bacterium
TGCCAGTGCAGGGCCTCCGGCGCCGAGGCCAGGGCAGCGCCGATGCTGGCGCCGTCGGCGGGCACCGCCAGCAGCTGCCCCAGGGGCACCAGCAACAGAGGGTCCCCCGCCAGCAGCGCCCGCTCCAGGGCCGAGTACGCCAGCCCCGCACCGGGAATATTCGCCAGCAGCCCGCCGAAGCCGATGGGCACGAGCAGCAGGGGCTCGAAGCGCCGGTGGATCGCCAGATAGAGCAGCAGGAGCTGGGCCAGGCCCGATGCCTGCCAGAGCTGAACGAGACCCTCCATCAGACGTCGCCCAGTTCCAGCAGCGTATCGCCCGCAGCCACGGCGTCACCCACGCCCACCGCAACCCGCGCGACGGTGCCGTCCCGGGGAGCGCGCACTTCCGTTTCCATCTTCATGGCTTCGAGAATCACCACCACGTCCCCGGAAGCGACCGTGGCACCCTCGGCCACAGCGACCCGTACGATATTGCCAGCCAGGGGCGCGGCCACGGGACTGGCGGGCTCCCGGGATACGGGGGCCGCGGCGGGGGCGCTCGCAGGTGTCGCCGACTGCACTTCCCCGCCCTCGCTGACCTCCACCACAAAGCGCTGCCCGTCCACGGCAACGGTGTAGGTCGCCGAGCCGCCCGGGGCCGCCGGCGAGGCCGCCGCCACGGGTGCGGGCTCGGGGACTTCCTCCCCCGGCGCCGCTTCGAAGGCCCCGGGATCACCGCGATTTTCGAGGAAACGCAGGCCCACCTGGGGGAACAGCGCATAGGTGAGCACGTCGTCCACCTCCTGCGCTCCCGCGGCCAGGTGGATGCCCTTGTCCCCCGCCAGCGTGGCAAGTTCCGCCTGGAGCTTGTCCAGCTCCGGCTCCAGAAGATCCGCCGGGCGGCAGGTGACGGGCTGGTCGCCGTCCAGCACCCGCGCCTGCAGTGCGCTGTCCACCGGCGCTGGCGTCGCGCCGTACTCGCCGCGCAACACGCCGGCGGTCTCCCGGGAGATGGATTTGTAACGCTCCCCGGTGAGCACGTTGATTACCGCCTGGGTGCCGACAATCTGCGACGTGGGCGTGACCAGGGGAATGTAGCCCAGGTCCTTGCGCACGGCGGGAATCTCTTCGAGCACTTCGTCCAGACGGTCCGCCGCATTCTGTTCGCGCAGCTGATTCTCCATATTCGTCAGCATGCCACCGGGCACCTGGGCAACGAGGATCCGCGAATCCGTGCCTTTCAGCGAGCCCTCGAACTTCGCGTACTTCTTGCGCACCTCGCGGAAGTAACCGGCGATGCGCTCCAAACGCTCCAGGTCCAGGCCCGTATCCCGGTCCCGCCCCTCGAGGGCGGCCACGATGGTCTCGGTGGAGGTGTGACCATAGGTCATGCTCATGCTCGAAATCGCGAGGTCGATGTTGTCGATGCCCGCTTCGATGCACTTCAAGTTTGTCGCCGTCGACAGCCCCGTGGTCGCATGGCACTGCATGTGGATGGGAATCGCACAGGACGCCTTGAGCCGCGATACCAGATCGAAACCGTCATAGGGACGCAGCAGCCCCGCCATGTCCTTGATGACGATGGAGTCGGCCCCCATGTCTTCGATGCGTTTGCCCTGCTCCACCCACAGGTCGATGCTGTGCACGGGGCTCAGGGTGTAGGCGATGGTCCCCTGGGCGTGCTTGCCCACCCGCTTCACGGCTTGCAGCGCCACATCGATGTTGCGCATGTCGTTCATGGCGTCGAATACACGGAACACGTCGACGCCGTTCTCCGCGGCCCGCTCCACGAACTTCTCCACCACATCATCCGCATAGTGGCGGTAGCCCAGCAGGTTCTGGCCGCGCAAGAGCATCTGCTGGGGCGTTTTCGGCATCGCCTCCTTCAACAGCCGGATGCGCTCCCAGGGGTCCTCGCCGAGAAAGCGGATGCAGGCGTCGAAGGTTGCGCCACCCCAGGACTCCATGGACCAGTAGCCGATCTCATCCAGCTCGGCGGCGATGGGCAGCATGTCGTCGATGCGCATGCGCGTCGCGAACAGGGACTGGTGCGCGTCACGCAACACCAGTTCGGTTATGCCGAGCTTTGTGGCTACATCAGACATGGGCTCTCCTCACGGGGGGGGAATACGGTCGGTTCAGGGTCGGGAATCGCGAAAACGATGAATCGCTGCGGTGATCGCCGCCAACTGCGCCGGACTGGGCGACGCCGGGGTCGTGGAGCGGGCGTCCGCGGGGGCTTCCCCGGGTACGGTGGCCTCGGGAAAGAAACGTGCGACCACCAGCGACATGAACCGGGTAGCGAAAACCAGCAGGGTGAGAAACACCACCACGGTTCCCATACCGTAGATCATCAGCTCCAGCCCCTGCCCGAGCAGCCCTTCCATGCGGTGACTCCCTGCACTAAAGCGCCATGATAGAACAGCCCGGCGCTGTGGGTCACGGCAAGTGTGCGACGGCAAAAAGTCTGCGTATACTGCGGCGGTGCCGATAACCAATACGCGACGAATCCTCCTGGCGCCCATGGAAGGCGTCATCGATCACACCATGCGGGAACTCCTCACGGAGCTCGGTGGTGTCGACCGCTGCGTCACGGAATTCCTCCGCGTCAGCCACGAACTGCTTCCGCCCCGGGTTTTCCACCGCATCTGTCCGGAGCTGCGCACGGGTGGCCACACCCCCTCGGGCGTTCCCGTATTCCTGCAGCTTCTGGGTGGCGACGCGCAGCTGGTGGCCGAGAACGCCGCCCGGGGCGCGGAGCTGGGCGCGCCCGGCATCGATCTCAATTTCGGCTGCCCGGCGAAGACCGTGAATCGCTCCGATGGCGGCTCCATCATCCTGCGCGAGCCGGAACGGGTCCATGCCATCGTGGCCGCTACGCGCCGGGCCCTGCCCGAGTCCACGCCGTTGAGCGTGAAGATCCGCCTCGGTTTCAATGACGCGGATCAGTTCCCCGACATCGTCGCGGCAATCGATGCCGCCGGCCCGTCGGAGCTGGTGATCCACGCCCGCACGCGCGCCGACGGGTACCGCCCCCCGGCCTACTGGCAGCAGATCGCCCGCGCCGGCGACCACTGCGGCCTGCCCCGGGTGGCCAACGGCGAAATCTGGAGCGTGGAAGATGCACGGCGGGCACGCAGCGAAGCCGATACGAAGGACGTGATGCTGGGCCGCGGAGTGCTCTGTCGCCCCGACCTGCCGCGGCTTCTGCGGGCCCACGACGAGGGCCGGGATACCCCTGCCCTGAATTTTGAAGATGTCCTCCGCCTGCTCCTGCGCTACCTCACCATGACCCTGGCGCACTACGATCTGCGCTACGCGACAAATCCGATCAAGCAGTGGCTGGGCTACCTGCGCCACTACTACCCCCAGGCCGCCGCGATGTTCGCCGAGGTGAAGCGCATTCGCGATGTCGACCTGCTGCGTCAAGCCCTGGAAAGCTACGGCACGCCGGGTGAGTCCCTGGCCGCCTGACCACCAACGACAGAAACAGGAGCGATCGTGACCACAGCCACTGCCGTCGATGACACGGGATTCTTTGGCCACCCCCGGGGACTGATGATCTGCTTCGCCACCGAGATGTGGGAGCGCTTCTCGTTCTACGGCATGAAGTATCTGCTCCTCCTCTACCTCACCAAATACCACCTGTTCACGGACGCCGCGGGCCTCGAGGTCCTGGGGGGATACGCGGCACTGGTCTACGCCATGCCCGTGATCGGCGGCCTCCTCGCGGATCGCTTTCTCGGTATGCGCAAATCCGTGATCTTCGGTGGCCTGCTCCTCGTCGCGGGACATCTGGGCATGGCCCTGGAGGGCGAACAGGCACGCCTCATCGGCGACACGGTGGAGCGCTACGACGGCGCGCTGCAGGTGTTCTACTTTTCGCTGGCGCTCATCGTCATGGGTGTGGGTTTCCTCAAGCCCAACATCTCCACCATCGTCGGTCGCCTCTACGCCAAGGACGACCCACGGCGGGATTCCGGATTCACGATTTTCTACATGGGTATCAACATCGGTTCCTTCACCGCGACACTGCTCTGCGGGTACCTTGGCGAGACCTACGGCTGGTCCTACGGCTTTGGCGCTGCGGGCATTGGCATGCTCCTGGGCCTGGTCACGTTCACCTGGGGCCAACGCTATCTGCGCGGTCTGGCGGAGCCGCCTGCGGATGGCCAGCTGCAAGCCCGGGCCTTCCTGGGACTGAATCGCGAGCAGTTCATCTACGCGACATCCCTCGCTGCCGTGGCCGTGGTCTGGCAGATGCTGCAGTTCCACGCGGCGGTCGGCCTGCTGCTCAATACACTGTCCCTGGCCGTGCTCGCAAGCCTGATCTGGTTCATCACCACGCGCTGCAATGCGGTCGAACGCCATCGCATGATCGTCCTCATCGTGCTGACTTTGTCCACGGTTGTGTTCTGGGCCCTCTTCGAGCAGAGCGCGGCGTCCATGACCCTCTACGCTGACCGGGTCATGAACCGGGAGGTGCTCGGGATGACCTTCACCGCGTCCCAGTACGGCTCCCTCAACGCCTTTTTCATCTTCACCCTGGCGCCGCTATTCGCCTGGCTGTGGACATCCCTGGGGCGCCGGGGACGGGAACCCTCGACCCCCGTTAAGTTTGCGCTGGGTATCGCCCAGGCGGGCCTGGGCTTCGGCGCCCTGGTCTACGGTGCAGGACACCCGAACGAGGCGGGTCCGGTCTCGGCCTGGTGGATGGTCCTCGCCTATCTGCTGCACACCTGCGGCGAACTCTGCCTGTCCCCCGTGGGCCTGTCTGCGGTCACCAAGCTCGCCGTGCCCAGCGTGGTGGGAGTCATGATGGGCTCCTGGTTCCTGGCCACGGCCTATTCGGAGTTTGTCGCGGCGCAACTCGCCAAACTCGCCGCCATCGACACCTCCGCCGGCGGCGTCCCGGACACCGCCGCGGCGCTGGCCAGCTACACGGAGCTGTTCAGCTTCCTGCTCTGGCTGGGACTGGGGGTGGGACTGTTCATGCTGTTGCTGTCCCCGGTTCTGCGTCGCATGATGCACGGAATCCACTGACGGGATGCCAACCATGAGCAAACGCTACGACCTGATTCTCTTTGGTGCCACGGGATTCACCGGCCGACTGGTCGCCGAGCATCTGCTGGACCGCTACGGCGCGGACGGGGAATTGCGCTGGGCCCTGGCGGGTCGCAGCGAAGAAAAGCTGCAGCAGGTGCGCCAGGCACTCCAGGGCCATGCGCCGTCCCACCCCCTCGAAACACTGGTTGCGGACAGCGACGATGAAGCCGCGCTCACCGCGCTGGCGCAACAGACGAAAGCGGTCTGCAGTACCGTGGGTCCCTACGCGCGCTACGGCTCCAAGCTGGTGGCGGCCTGCGCCGCCGAGGGAACGGACTACTGCGACCTCACGGGCGAGGTGCCCTGGATCGCCGAGATGATCGCCGCCCACCAGGCCACGGCAGAGCAGACCGGCGCCCGCATTGTGCACTGCTGTGGCTTTGATTCGATCCCCTCGGACCTGGGCACCTGGTTCCTGCAACGGGCGATGGTGGAGCGCTTCGGCGTCGCGGCGCAGCGCGTGCGCGGACGCGTGGGAAAGACCCGCGGCGCGGCGAGCGGCGGCACCGTGGCGAGCCTGATGGGGGTCATGGAGGACGCCGCGCGGGACCCGGCGCTGCGCCGCTCCCTGCGCAACAAGTACCTGCTGTACCCCGCCGGCGAGGCCGCAGGACCCAAGGTCCGGGACCAGCAAGGCCCGCGCTTCGACCCCTGCTTCGAGAAATGGACCACGCCCTTCGTCATGGCCCTGATCAACGAACGCGTAGTGCGCCGCAGCAACGCGCTGCTCGACTTCCCCTGGGGTCGCGACTTCGACTACGACGAGAGCCAGCTCTGCAGTAGCCGCGGCCAGGCCCTGACCATCAGCCTCGCCATGGGCGCGGGCATGGCCACCGCCAGCACCCGTCTCGGTCGCAAGGCCATGAAACCCTGGCTGCCCAAGCCCGGCGAGGGCCCGGATCAGGAAGCCCGGGAAAAGGGCTTCTTCGAATTGTTTGCG